>JBDKGQ010000254.1:0-2832 GCA_039798145.1 Bacteroidota bacterium | reverse complement strand
AAACATATCACTAAAGATAACTACCAACGAACGTTTGTGAATACTCTCTGCGATTTGATGCAAAGCCTCCGCAGCTGATGTCTTACGAGGAGTTTCTGATTTTGCAGCCATTGCCTCTTCCAATTTATGGATAAGCAATTTATGATGCACAGAGCTACTCTTAGCAGGCATATTCAAATCCAGATGATCCGTAAATAAACTTAATCCAACAGCATCACGTTGCATCTTCAATAGATTCATAATGGATGCTGCACAGTGTGCTGAAAAAGTAATCTTGTTCATCAACTCCGGATTCTTCTTATTCATCTCTGGAAAATGCATGGAAGATGAATTATCAACTACCAACTGACAACGCAAATTCGTTTCTTCTTCGTAGCGCTTCGTGAATAGTTTATCGGTCCGTCCGTATAATTTCCAATCGATATGGCGAGTAGGCTCTCCGGGATTGTAAATGCGATGCTCTGCGAACTCTACGGAGAATCCGTGAAAAGGACTTTTATGCAAGCCTGTAATAAAGCCTTCCACAACCTGGCGAGCAATGAGCTCAAGACTTGAAAACTGTTGTACTTCGTTATGTCGAATCACGGAAATAATTTATCTGCTAAAAATAGTAAATGTAAAATAAAAGAGGCCGTCCTTTCGGCGACCTCTTTCAACAATTTTATCAAAAATTATAAATGAGCATTGATTTTATCTGCCAAGATAGATTTTGGCGCTGCTCCTACTTGCTTATCTACTAATTCTCCATTTTTGAAAAACAATAAAGTTGGAATATTTCTGATTCCGAATTGTGTTGGAATTCCTGGATTGTGATCAACATTGCATTTGCCGATTACTGCTTTATCGCCGTACTCAGCTGCTAGTTCATCAACTACTGGTCCTACTACGCGACAAGGGCCACACCACTCTGCCCAAAAGTCTACTAATACCGGCTTGTCTGATTTCATTACAAGCTCCTCAAAATTTTGATCTGTTATTTCTAAAGCCATTTTAATAATTGTTTTGATTGTTTAATTTTTGCAAAGGTAATCGAAATTCCGATAATTTTATTTTAAGCCAATGATATATCGCCGTTGGTTAATTCTTTTAGCTCATCGAGCAATTGTGCATTCACCTTCACTCTGAATTTCGTGCTTTCAAATCCGAGGTTTACACCATTTTCTAAATCATAAATCTGAATCTTGAAAGGTGTTTTACCTTGATGATCTTTCAATAATGATTCGATCATATCGACTCTCCCCTTTTGAACATCACGTAAGCGCATTTTAAGATTGACCATCTTCACCATCTTATCGGCAGCATCTTTCAGGAATTCCATTCCCGTAATTTTAATCTCTAAATCGGTTGAATTCGCGAAGCGCGTCTGAACACGAGCACGAACAAATACTAATGATTCTTTCACCAATAAATGTTTGAACTTTCCATAATCTTCTCCGAATAATGCAAGGCGATAATTCCCTGTAAAATCTTCGACATTGAAAAAACCAAATGGCTTGCCCGACTTTGTCATTCGCTCTTCGACATCCACAATAATTCCAGGGAAACTTAAATCACGATTTTTTAATTCATCGATACGATTTAATTGCTCTACGCTGGTGTTACAAAACTGATTTATTTCAAAACGGAATCCATCTAACGGATGACCAGAAATATAAAACCCTACAACTTCTTTTTCCTTTTTCAACAACTCCAACTTACTCCACTCAGGCGCATTGGGCAATTGTGGTTCAGCAATATCTTGATCTGATGTATCGTCAAACAAGGATGCTTGTGCTTGTTGTCCATCATTCGCCATGGCAGCACCATAACGCACCGCCTTCTCTAATCCGTTTAATCCATCTTTCGGGTCAATTTGAAAATATTGTGCACGATGTGTTCCTGTAAAGCAATCGAACGCACCACCAAGAGCCATACTCTCAAGCGTACGCTTATTTAATAATCGTCCAGGTACGCGCTTACATAAATCGAACACATTGGCAAATGGACCATTATTTTTTCGCTCCTCTGCTAGTGCATCAACAGCTGAATCACCTACTCCTTTAACAGCAACTAATCCGAAACGAATTTGTCCTTGTTTGTTAACAGTAAAATTGAATGCAGATTCATTCACATCAGGACCTAAAACTGTCAACCCCATTCTACGACATTCTTCTAGGAAGAACGTAATTTTTTCAATCTGACTTAAGTTGTTCGTCATAACCGCTGCCATATACTCTGCAGGATAATGCGCTTTCAAATATGCCGTTTGAAAAGCCACGAATGCATAACACGTAGAATGTGATTTGTTAAATGCGTAAGATGCGAATGCTTCCCAATCGGTCCAGATTTTCTCAAGCACTTTTTGATCATGTCCTTTTGCACCTGCTTGCTCGATAAATTGAGGCTTTAACTTATCCAGCGTCTTGCGATCTTTCTTACCCATCGCTTTACGAAGGATATCCGCTTCTCCTTTGGTAAAGCCTGCAATCTTTTGCGACAGCAACATCACCTGCTCTTGATAAACAGTAATACCATTCGTTTCTTCGAGGTATTCCTTCATATCATCTAAATCATACGTTACAACTTCTCTTCCGTGTTTACGATTAATATAACTTGGAATATATGCTAACGGACCTGGACGGAAAAGCGCATTCATCGCAATCAAATCCTCGAATTTATCAGGCTTTAAATCGCGCAAATATTTTTGCATACCTGCGGATTCAAACTGAAACGTTGCGTTTGTTTCTGCTCGTTGATATAGCTCTAATGTTTTTTTATCGTCTAATGGAATCGTATCAATATCGATTGCTACTCCATGGTTTTCTTTGATAAGATTCAACGCATCTTTTATGA
>JBDKGQ010000253.1:0-2837 GCA_039798145.1 Bacteroidota bacterium | reverse complement strand
GTTTTAGGTGTCCCAAGACTTATAGTACATGAAAAAATTGCTTTAACTTCGTGTCCCAACTTTTATAGGTCATAAAAAAATTACTTTTGAAAATAATTAAGGGTGTCCCAAGACTTACCGTGATTATGGTATATCCCTGTCTGTAGAAATTACATGCCCAATGGGGACGTCAGGGTCTATTCTAGAACTAAAGAATGTTGGGGGTAAATTTCCTCTACCATTTAAAAAAAAAATTGATTTAAACGAAGTAATAATTACCGTTAACAAGTCAGCTGAAAAATTAAAGAATGTTGCACAAGAAGTAAAGGTGTTCGACAAAGAAAAAATCGAATCGGTTAACCCGACCAATTCAGCAGATTTGTTGGCTAAGCAAGGCTTGCAAGTTCAGATGAGTCAGCAGGGTGGTGGTAGTCCAACATTGCGCGGATTCGAAGCTTCGAGAATATTGTTGGTGATCGATGATGTTCGTATGAATAACTTGATTTATCGTGCAGGTCATTTACAGGATATTATTAAAACAGATGTTAATCTAATTGATCGTGTAGAAATTCTTTACGGACCATCATCTACCATTTATGGAAGTGATGCCCTCGGGGGAGTGATTCATCTTCATACAAAGAAGCCGATGTTTTCTACTTCCTCGAAGATAGAAACACATCTGTCTTTTTTGTCTAAATACGCAAGCGCCAATAACGGAATAACGAATCATGTTGATTTCACTGTGGGTACTAGTAAATTTGCTTCATTAACATCCATTTCTTTTAACCAATTTGGGGACTTGCAAGGCGGGAAAAATAAAAATCCGTTTTATGATGGTAGCTATGGGGAAAGACCTTACTATATTGAGTCCAATAATGGCGTTGACTCGATAATGAAAAATGAAAATCGTTTTTCGCAAATAGGTACAGCCTATAATCAGGTTGATTTTGTGCAGAAATTTTCTTTAAAACAAAATATGTACACTACGCACGATTTAAATTTTCAATATTCAAGTACTAACAATGTTCCTCGTTATGATCGATTAACAGATATTACTTCAAGTGGCACTTTGAAATACGCAGAATGGTATTATGGGCCGCAAACTAGATTGATGGCAGCATACTCAATGAATAATAAAAATGATAATCGTTGGATGCAATTATATCACTTAGGCGTTAGCTATCAGGCTTTGGAAGAAAGTCGTCATAATAGAAGTTATAAGAGTTCAACACTTAGCAATCGTATCGAAAATGTAGGAGTGCTGGGTTTTGATTTTTATGGACAACATCAAGGAGTAAAGAGTAAATTATTAGTTGGTGTAGATGGTCAGTTAAATTCGTTAACATCAACGGCTAATAAATCAAATGTAATTAACGGAACCACCTTACCGTTAGATACTCGTTATCCTGATGGAGATAACTCGATGAATTATTTTGGAGTATATGCATCGCATAATTATATGATTTCAACTACCACAACTATTTCGGAAGGATTGAGAGTAGGTTATTCATCATTAAAGTCAACATTAGTTGATACCGCATTATTATTTCATTTGCCTTATACAAGTATTGAGCAGCAAACACCTGTTTATTCTGCTTCATTAGGACTTATACACCGTCCGTCTGACGCAACTAAGTTGTCATTTACAATTGCTACAGGATTTAGAGTTCCGAACGTTGATGATATGTCGAAAATTTTCGGCTCATCAGCAGGAAATGTAATTGTGCCAAACAAAGATTTGAAACCCGAGCAAACAATAAATTACGAATTGGGCTTTACGCAGTCATTGGGAAGTAATACTATTTGGGAGAATTATCTTTATTACACATCTATTAAAAACATTGCGGTGGTCGATAAATTCACTTTTAATGGCCAAGATTCAATTGTGTACGATGGTGAATTAAGTCAGGTGCTGGCAAATCAAAATAAAGACAAAGGTTATATTTATGGAGTTAGCTCTAACTTCATTACTGATTTAGATGACCATTTTAATTTCCAATTCGGATTAAACTATACTTATGGTCGTTTGAAAACAGATTCTGTTGATACTCCGCTTGATCATATTCCTCCTTTCATGGCTCGTTTATCATTAACCTATAAAACGGATAAATTTAAAACTGTATTCTATTCTAATTATAATGGCACGAAGGAATTGAAAGATTACTTATTAAATGGAGAAGACAATGAGCAATATGCTACTCCTAATGGAATGCCTGCATGGATGACATTAAATCTTAGTGCATCGTATAAGATTCATAAGAATGTTGATTTGAATTTCGCAATTGAAAATATGTTGGATACCCAATATCGTGTATTCGCTAGTGGAATGAATGCAGCTGGAAGGAATTTTATTCTTTCTCTTCGAGGAAATTTTTAAGGTGTATAATGGGCAAAAAAAATCCCCGAGATTTCTCGGGGATTTTTTTGTTATAAATTATTAATGAGGAAGTCGGTCATTTTAGTGTAGAGATGTAATCGTGCGTTATCTCCATAAATCCCATGGTTTCTATTCGGATAAATAAACAAATCAAATTGCTTGTTGTTTTTAACTAATGCATTGATAAAATCCATCGAGTTCTGCATATGTACATTGTCATCTGATGATCCGTGTACTAATAATAATTTACCTTTTAGTTCTTTCGCGTAGGTTGTTGGAGAATTCTTATCGTAGCCTTCAGCATTTTCTTGTGGGGTTTGAAGGTAACGCTCGGTATAAATATTATCGTAATATCTCCAATTCGTAACAGGCGCAACTGCATTACCTGCTTTAAACTGTGTATGGACTTTTGTCATTAATAAGGATGTCATATAACCACCAAAGCTCCATCCCCAAATTCCCATACGACTATTTTCTACAT
>JBDKGQ010000252.1:0-2850 GCA_039798145.1 Bacteroidota bacterium | reverse complement strand
GGTGTGGGAAAATCGACTGTTGCTGCTAACCTTGCAATAGCCATGGCACAAACAGGTGCTCGTGTTGGTTTGATTGATGCAGATATCTACGGTCCATCGCAACCGATTATGTTTGGTGTGGAGCACGAACAATTATTTATTACCGAACGCGATGGAATGCAGTTAATGGTTCCAGTAGAAAAATACGGAGTAAAATTATTATCCATCGGATTTTTAACTGATCCCGCGCAAGCAATTGTATGGCGCGGACCAATGGCAGCCAAAGCACTACGTCAGTTATTTTCTGACGGTGATTGGGGCGAATTAGATTATTTATTTATTGACTTACCTCCAGGAACAGGCGATGTACATTTAACTCTTGCAGCTTCCGTTCCTCTTACTGGTGCTGTAGTAGTTTCTACTCCGCAACAAGTTGCACTAGCTGATACATTAAAAGGAATCGGTATGTTCAGAATGGAGCAAATCAATATTCCGATTATCGGAATTATTGAAAACATGGCTTACTTTACGCCGAGAGAATTACCCGATAATAAATATTACTTGTTTGGAAAAGATGGTTGTAAAAAATTAGCTACCGAATTAAATATTCCATTCTTAGGCGAGCTTCCATTAATACAAAGTATTTGCGAAGGTGGTGATCAAGGTTACCCTGCTATCTTAGATGAACAAGGTCCTGCTTACTTACCTTTACTAACAATTGCAGGAAACATAGCCCAACAAATTGCTATACGTAATGCACAACCAGCAGCAGTGAATTCTTAATACTATGAAAACACAATTAATCGATCGAATTGAAGAAACACTTGCGCAGCTTCGTCCTTATTTAGAAGCTGACAATGGCAATGTTTCATTTGTAGAATTAACAGAGGATATGATTGTGCGTGTGCAGTTAGAGGGAGCATGCTCTTCGTGCTCTATGAGCAGCATGACATTAAGAGCAGGTATCGAGCAATCCCTGCTAAAAGCAATTCCAGAAATTAAAGGAGTTGAAGCTGTTAATCAAAACTGATTACTTGTCTTCGTCAGGCAACTTACCATTTACGTAAGTATATTTTTTCAGCGTACGTCCCATCGCATCCATATCCTGCCAGTTACCGTCGCGTAATCCATTTTTAAACTTACCGACTGTTTTTATTTTTCCTTCGGGACCATATACGCGAACGATTCCATTCTCGATGTCATTGATAATCTCTTGCTCGAAAATTTTATTCCCATTCTTAGCGTATTGAATATACCAGCCGTTGATTTTATCATTCACAAAAGTTTTCTCTTCTGCTTTCGCTCCATTCTCGTAGTATACAATCCACTTTCCATCACGAACACCTGCTTTGTACGACTCTACTTTCGTTAGCAATGAATCTTCAGAATAATAATTCCAAACGCTATCCTTCTTCTGCATTTTATAATTCCCCTTCGAATGAATCTTTCCTGATTCGTAATACATCACCACGCGAGCTGATTTACCGTCAGTTGAATTTTTTATTTCAGCCTGAATTTTTCCACTCTCAAAAAAAGATTTTGATACACCTACCTGTACATTGTTTTTGAAGGTTGTTTCACCAAGCACTTTTTTCGTTTCATAGAATTTCTTCCATACACCTTGCTTCATTCCTTTCTGATCGACACAATTAATTGTATCGCCATTGTACACCTGAAAAGACTTCCATTTGGTCGTTTGCGCTGAAGAAATTTCAGCTGCCAAAACAAGTATCAAACAAAATAAAATACGCATTCGATTCATGAGTGTAAAATTAATAGTTTCTACAATATAGCCATAAGGCCGATGGTATCTAAATATTTTTAATTTTGTTAAACTATGAACAGTATCAACCATCTTTCATTTTATAAACGAGGACTTGGCCTATCTATTATATTCGTCTTATTCTCGTTTATATCCTATTCTCAAACCATCACAGGAACCGTTCAGGATAAAGCTACGAAAGAGCTATTATTTGGAGCTGTTGTCAATATAAAAGGGACTAACATTGGAGTAGCTACCGATATGGATGGAAAGTTTTCGCTTAAGGCGACTTCTTTACCTTGCACCATCAATGTTATGTATATTGGATATTTGAAGGCTGAAATTATCGTTACTTCAGCAGATAAGCCGATTCAAATTGATTTAGTTGCTGATTCAAAGACATTAAAAACAGTTGAAATATCTGATCGTCGCTTAACAGAAAAGCAGAAAGAGTCGCCAGTAACCGTAGAAGCGCTTGATTATTTAGCCATCAAGCAAACCACTGCTGCTAATTTTTACGAAGGCTTAGGTAATTTAAAAGGGGTTGATATTACCTCTGCCAGTCTTGGATTTAAAGTCATTAACACCCGCGGATTTAACAGCACCTCTCCTGTTCGTTCATTGCAAATAATTGATGGTGTCGATAATCAGGCTCCTGGATTAAATTTCTCATTAGGTAATTTTCTTGGCTCTTCGGAATTAGATATCCAAAAAGTAGAGTTGATTGTTGGAGCAAGTTCAGCCTTTTATGGTCCGAATGCATTCAATGGTGTTATTAGCATGACTACTCGTAGTCCGTTTGTTAGACCAGGATTTGAAATACAAGTTAAAAGTGGAACTCGTGATTTATTAGAGTCGTCGTTTCGATATGCAGTTGTTTTTAAAAATGCATTAAAAGAAGATAAACTCGGAATTAAATTCAATGCTAGTTTTTTTAAAGCAAGAGACTGGGAAGCGAACAATCTAAATCCAACAATTGCTTCTAAAAGTGATATGAATAATCCTGGAGGATATGATGCGGTTAATATTTATGGTGATGAATATTTTTCTGGTGGCGACTTAACACAAGCTACTACTTCACGACCAGGATTTGGAATTATCTATCGTAC
>JBDKGQ010000251.1:0-2851 GCA_039798145.1 Bacteroidota bacterium | reverse complement strand
TTTTTACATCAGATCCATTCGGAATTATCCCCATTGATTGATTATATGCTTGCATCACAGTTTTGGTCGCTGGCAAGTAAGCAAAAATGGCTACGTTCGCTAAGTCATCAACGTTAGAAGCAAATGATAATGTACTTCCTGATGTTGTCCCAGCTAATTGCGCACAATTAATCCAACCAAAACGTTCGATGATGGAATTATATCCAATAGTATCAACGCCCCAGAATGCACTTTGAGAGGTGGTTACGCCAATAAGAGCAGATATATCATCTGTAAAATCAACAATACTTCCAGCATTATATCCATAGAACTTCTTACGAGATCCTGGCACCGGTGCATCATTAGGCATACTTACCATAAAGCCTGAACATCCTGGTAATAAATTCAACTCTGTTCCATTTTTGAAAGTACGAATTCTGATTTCTCCATCAGTAGCTAAAATACGACTCGCCGAAACAGTTGGCATCTGATAATAAATCATATCAGCAGGCGTATACAACTCCACTAATTTCAAAGTAAAAGGATAATCGATGGTATCACCATTAGGTAAACGAACACAATTTTTACCTCCCCATATAGTAGTTCCTTGATTACCTACAATTGGGCCACCAGTTCCATCTATAATAAACTCTTGTTCATCTTGCTTTTTAGCATCCAAATATGCATTTGGAGAACTATACGAATTTAATTGCGGCTTTAACTCAATTCGTTCTTTAGAACATGAAGCAATTATCAAAACAATAATTGATACGGCTAACAGATTTAATTTTTTCATATTTAAATTCAATTATGTTAATCTTTATAAACCGGACAATCTTCTCCTCTTCCACCGCGACATCCTAACACTAATAATAAACCCACATTAAAATGAGTTTCTTGAAATTTTAAATTATAACGATACTCCGCAAAAGGTCGAAGGCAATGTGTAGTTGTAATACCAATTCCTCCTTCCAAATTCCAGTTATTAGGTTCGGCATCTTTCATCAGCGACTCATCGTAATTTGTCCAGCGGTTATAACCACCATGTACTAAAGCATAAGCATAATACTTATTGCGATATAAAAATTTATAATCCAACGCAGCACCCACTGTCCACTCTGTAATTTTATTGAAAGGGAAATAATACGATACTTGCGGAGTAAGACTCATCACATTATCCGGAAACAATACTACTCTAGCACCAGCCCCAAAACTTTCTGTTTGTACGTTGTAAAGTCCAGAAAGGCCAATACCAACATTCTGACAGTTGCCTTGATTAATATTTCCTAAAAGAAAGATAGCCAACAACACTAATTTAAATCGTTTCATAAGCACCAAGTAGATTTACTTAAATTGATAACGATAAAAGTATTCAATTAGTATTTAGATGTGATTTACTAATAGCTCAATCAATAAAAACTATTCAACATTAAATTGTTTAATCGGGATAAAATTACTTAACGAGCTTACTTACAAACTCAGCATTGCCTGTTTGAACTACCATTAAATAATTCCCACTTGCTATATTTCCAACAGCAATATAATCATGAATTACATTTTTATTATGAAAATCGTAATGAACAACTTCTCTTCCCGACATATCAAAAAGCTTAACTGCATTAACATCCACATTACTGTTAAACTCAAAGTTTAAATTATTATCTGAAAAATAAGCACTGACTAATTTAATCTCTTTCACTTCACCCATAAACACCGATTTAATTTCACTTAAGGTCGAATGTCCATCAAAATCAGTCTGACGAAGTCTGTAATAATTAATTCCATTCAAAGGATTATAATCTGTGAATTGATAATTTAATATCGTATTTGAATTGCCGGCTCCATCGGTAATTGCGATTGGATAAAAATTGAATGCATCATCACTGCGTTCAATAGTAAAATAATCATTGTTAAATTCGATTGCTGTTGACCATTTACAATCGACTTGCTGATTGTTTTTAATTGCATTAAAGCTTAATAATTGAATTGGCAATGGACTGCTATTACCCGCTCCAGTGAAGTTAGAGAAGCTATTTAATCCGTACCATGTAAACGATTTAGCTGCTACATTATGAGAACCCGTAATTCCGAGAATAGTATTTGCATTTGATCCTGGACAGCCAGACCAACCATTTAATGTATTATACTTGATTGGATAAAGAACTCCTGTTCCAATCACATCAGCAATATTCTGATAATTATACATCACATCGTAATCGACATTTGCAAGTAGATTGATTGGTTCAATTGTCCAATAGCGATTCAAGTAATCAGTGGTAACAATCAAGTTAGGCTCTTTGCCTTTTGATACTTTTGATTGAATAGCACTACCCGTTTGAGTACCGCTGATAAACGATATTGTAAAAGGAGTATAATCGGTAGAGTCGCCTAACGGCAAAGAATAGGTGCTGTTATTGTTTGTTCTGCAAATAAAATATCCTAGCTCCGCATTCAGATGTTTATTGATACCGGCACCAATTACTACTCCATCTTGTGATGCTGTTCCCAAAGTCATATTTTTACCATTAAGTGATAAACGTCCTGTAGCAAATTCAAGAACACTATCTACTTGCATATCTACATTCAACTTAACGGCATTACCTGTTTTTGAATTATTAACGAATAAGTGATTTACCTTTTGAGTGGCAGCACCACTGATGTACTGTAACACATTTCCATTGAGTGATAATTTACCATTACCAAACGAAGGCGAACCATTATTAATAATATCACCATACACATTCAAATCTCTGCCCGTATTGATTGTCACAGATGATGAAGAATTCATCTGAAGATTTTTACATAAAGCGAGATTATTTGTTGATACAATCGGATAGAATCCACCATCCGGTGTTGTAGGGATAGTCACATT
>JBDKGQ010000250.1:0-3675 GCA_039798145.1 Bacteroidota bacterium | reverse complement strand
GAATTTAAATTCGAGCGCGACATGGTATACGAGAACAAGAAGAATAAACTAAATCCGAAGGTCGCCATAATTTGAGGCGAGACTTTTCGCTGCAACATCTTTCCAACTATTGGCATCATAAAAATAGTTGATAGTCCACCAGGAATTAATAACATCCCCGTTTGCTGTGCTGAAAACCCTAATAAATTCTGACAGAAAATGGGGAATACGAACACAGATCCGTACAAACCAAATCCTAATACAAACGTGGTGAACATCCCTAAAAAGAGCGAACGATTTTTTAAGATTCGTAAATTAACAACAGGTGATTCCGTTCGTAATTCATGCCAGATGAAAATTACACCTGAAACAACAGCGAGGATAGACAGTACCGTTATATAATCTGTTTCAAACCAATCTTCGCTTTCGCCTCTTTCTAATACAAACTGTAATGATCCTACAGCAACCGTGAGTAAAAATATTCCGAGCCAATCGACTGTCCCTGGCTTATTACTATGAATACCATCTTTGATGTATTGCAGTGTAAGCAACAATGCAATTACTCCCAATGGAAGATTGACAAAAAACACCCATGGCCACGTCCAATGATCTGTGATATAACCTCCTAGTGTTGGACCAATTGTAGGACCAACAACTACTCCTAATCCAAATAACGCTTGCGCCATACCGTGCTGTTCTTTCGGCCATGTTTCTAAAAGAATAGCTTGTGCAGTACCAAGCAAGGCTCCTCCACCTATACCTTGAAGAAAACGAAATACAACCAACTCCCATATCGTATGTGCATTACCGCAAAAGAAAGAAGCAACCAACCCGACATTGGTAAAATAACAACATTGGCAATCGAGTAAGAAGTAATTACCCAACCCACATCTTCTAAAGTAGCACCGAGGTTCCCCATAATTTGGGGCAATGAAACGTTTACTACCGTCGTGTCGATTAATTCAAGCAACGAAGCAAGAATCACCGTGATGGTAATAATCCACTTTTGAAATCCGGATGCAGCAGCCATTTATAATTAATCGACTTGTACGGAAACCTTAACACTCATTCCCGGACGCAATAATTTAGAAGAATTATTTTTCTGATCGATTTTTATTTTTACCGGAACACGTTGAATCACCTTCACAAAATTTCCAGTTGCATTGTCGGGAGGAAGAATACTAAATTTAGCTCCTGTTGCTGCCGAGAAACGATAAACCTTACCAGTAAATTCTGTATCAGGAAAAGCATCTGCAATAATTTTTACTTCCTGCCCTTCTTTCATTTTCTCTAATTGTGTTTCCTTAAAATTGGCAATCACAAAATTTTCTTCACTACTAACGACCACGCATAGGGGCGAACCAACATTTATTAATTGTCCGTTTTGTACATTCTTCTTTGAAACAGTTCCACTTGCCGGAGCAGTGATGAAAGCGTATGTCAGTTGAAGTTTTGCAAAATCAACATCTGCTTGTCGTTGTTTTATTTGAGCAGCCGCAACTGTTAACTGTTCTTGCGCTGCTGCCACTTGGTTATTTGCTAGAGCAAGCTGACTCTTTGTAGTATTCAACGCAGCTTCTGCACCATCCTTTTCTGCCGTAGCAGCATCAAATTTTTGTTTTGTTGTTGCATCCTGATTCATCAATTGCGAAAAACGATTATAATCTTGATTAGCTTTCCAAACTCTTACTTTCGATGATTCAATTCCTGTATTTGCAACACTTACATTTCCCTGTGCTGTTTTTACGGCAGCCTGTGCAACATTTAAATTTGCAACTGCACTCGCGAGAGCAGCTTCGGCCATTTCCACTTTGATTTCATAATCACGAATATCAATTACAACGAGTGTGTCTCCTTTGTTGACCTGCTGATTATCTTCAAAATTAATTTTGCTGACATAGCCTGCTATACGACTATTTACCGGACTAATATCTCCATCAATTTGCGCATCGTCTGTATCTACATGATGACGAGCATAATTGTATTTATTAATTCCGAAAATGATTGTTAGAATAATGATAGCAAACAGAATGACTGGTACTATTTTCTTTTTCTTCTTTTTTTGATTTGATAGTTGATCTTCCATGAATATTCTGTTTGTTTGATTTTAATTATAAGCAACCTGTACGACCACCATCTACAGGAACATTAATTCCGTTGATGTATCCTGCTGCTGGCGATGCAAGAAAAGCAACTGCTGCTGCAATTTCTTCTGGCTTACCAAATCTTCCCGCAGGAATTTCTGAAAGCATTTCTTGCTCTACTTCATCAATTGAATGATTTTGTTTTTGCGATTTATTTTCGATAATAGAGGATAAACGTTGTGTTGCTGTGGCTCCTGGTAAAACATTATTTACGGTTATACCAAATGGTGCAACTTCACCAGAAAGTGTTTTTGACCAATTAGCCACTGCCGCACGAATAGTATTAGAAACACCTAATCCTTTAAGTGGTTGTTTTACGCTCGTTGAGATAATGTTAATGATTCTTCCAAACTTCGCTTCTTTCATTCCTGGTAAAACTGCTTGCGCGATTAAATGATTGCAAAGCAAATGCTGATTAAAGGTAGTTAAAAAAGCTTCTGATGTAGCGTTTACAATTGGACCACCCGGAGGACCTCCAGTATTATTTACTAAAATATGAATTGGATTTCCGGCCTTAACAAAAGCATCAACCACAGAAGCAACTTGGGCAGGATTTGAAAAATCAGCTGCTAAATAATGATGTTGCTGGCTGTTTGGAGTTGGCAACTCGCTGCATGTGACTTTCAAAGCATCTTCGTTACGAGCTAAAAGAACTATTCTAGCGCCCAACAATGCTAATTCCGTTGCAGCCGCTCTTCCAATGCCTTGGGAACTTCCACAAACGAGAGCGGTGTGATTCTGTAAATTTAGATTCATGAGGTAAATCAATTAAGGATATTACAAAGGAAACTTTGATTGTTTGATACGATTAAGTTACTTTGCTTTTCAATACTACAAATGTAATCGCTATGGCAATCGCTACCCCAATTAATTTAAATAAATGGATTGATGAAAACCGACATTTATTAAAACCCCCTGTAGGTAACAAACTTGTTTATGAGTTAAGTGAAGATTTCATTGTGATGGTGGTAGGTGGTCCCAATTCCCGCAAGGATTATCATTTCGAAGAAGGGGAAGAACTTTTTTATCAATTAGAGGGAGAGATTACCGTGAAGACCATTCAAGATGGTAAGCATGTAGATGTAAACATTAAGGCAGGAGAAATGTTTTTATTGCCTCCACGAATTCCACATTCTCCTCAACGTGGACCTAATACTGTAGGATTGGTGATTGAAAGAAAGCGTAAAGAAGCAGAGATTGATAAATGCATGTGGTTTTGTGAATCATGCGCAACCAAATTATACGAAGCCGAATTTCCGTTGGAAGATATTGTTGGACAGCTAAAAGCCTTGATGGAAAAATTCTATGCTGATGAAGCATTACGCACTTGCAAAGAATGTCACGCAGTGATGGAAGTTCCGAAGTGATAATTCATCATTACATTTTAAACTGATCTAGCTTAAAATGATTTTTTAGCCAACGAGGTAGAATTATCGCCCCTACAAAAATATACGGGTAATAACTTAGAATTCTCCATAGTAATCCTAACGCCGATGCCAAGCCGTTCGGGATAAATTCGTTTAAGAAATTACTGAAAATATATTCTGCTAGT
>JBDKGQ010000249.1:0-2874 GCA_039798145.1 Bacteroidota bacterium | reverse complement strand
TACTAATCCGAATGAATTAGTTATTGATGAGTCGATTCAAAAAACAAGTGCGATTACCTTGGGCTTCGGAATACAAAAATGGAGAGGTGATGGACGAGTACGTGCATATTATGGCGGTGAGATTTTGTATGGGGTAAAAACAGACAAGACAACTTTTACCTACGGGAATGAGTTGAGTAATGAAAATCAAGTAACACGAAACACACTATACAAACCAGGTAATACCATCGAATTTTCATTACGTGGATTTATTGGAATTGAATATTTCTTCGCTCCTAAAATGTCGATTAGCGGAGAGTTTGGATGGGGACCATCGGTACAATCGCGTAAAGCCGGGGAGTTAGTAAGAGAAAAATGGAATGGAGGTGCTGTAGAAGTAATTACAACTGGAACTGGAAAATCATCTTTGTTTGCTATCGATAACGATAACAACGGAGGTGCATTAAATCTGAATATTTATTTCTGATTTGCGTTTCCTTGTTTGCTTAGATACTCGTCGAGTTTAACATTGTTTTTATACATTTCCTCAGCAAAATATTTCAGCGTCGGCAAAAACTGATCTGTCGTTTGATATCCTTTTAAGTTATAGATTAACTGATATTGCCCATCTAAAAAAGAGTAGGTTGGATAACTCATTTGTCCTTGCATTAAATCGATTGCAATTTGATTGGTTTTATACTGCGCAACATAAGTAAATTGCTTGTCACGGAAGTTAATTGTGTCCTTTGTTTCTGCATCTAACTTCACCGCATAGAAGTTATCATTCATGTATTTTACTACTGCAGGATCTTTAAAAGTAGCAGCATCCATTTTTTTACACCATCCACACCACTCGGTGTATGTATCAATAAAAATGCGTTTGGGTTTTTCATCATTTAACTTAACTGCTTCTTCAAAGCTCATCCAATGAATGCCGTTAGGATCATATTTATTTTCGGATGATTGTGCATTGCATCCAGAGAACATTGAAAGAATGCAGTAAACAGCTAAAATGGTAACGATTTTATTTTTCATGATGCTTTTTAACGATGGTTAGAATGATAAGTTACTATTTTACATCACCCATTAATTTCCGCACAAAGGGAGAAATAGCGATTAATAGTACACCGCAAATTACTGAGTATAGTGCCAGTTGCTCATAGCCATTAGTGTAGGATATTAATTTTTCCATTAGCGAAGCTTTCGGATTTGGATCTGACATTCCCGCACCAATAATACCTGCTACGTATTGTCCGTAGGCACTTGCGAGAAACCACATTCCCATCATCATTCCTTGTAAAGGCTGAGGCGAAAGTTTTGTCATGATGGATAATCCAATTGGCGATAAACAAAGTTCTCCGAACGTAATCACGAAGTAAGCAAGTGTAAATACTTCAAGTGATGTAACTCCATTTGCATCAGCAAAGAATTTTGTCTGATAAAAAACAAAGAATCCACCAGCTAAAAAGATAAAGCCTAAACCGAATTTGATTAGCGTATTTGGTTCAAGATTTCTTTTGCTCATCCATACCCAAATCAAACCAAGAATAGGAGCGAAGATGATTACAAATAATGCATTCGCAGAATTATTAATTCCATTTGGATCGAATTGAATTCCCAAAATAGTATTATGCAAATTCTCATGCGCAAATAAAGCTAACGAACCACCGCTCTGCTCGTAAATACCCCAGAATACAATAGAGAAAAAGATAAATACCAATGCTGCAATTAATTTATTGACTTCCGCTTTTGAGTATTTTCTTAATTCAAAGATGATGTAAAGTAATGCAGCAGGTCCGATAGTATACATAAAGTAATCGGTGTATTCTGTTTTTGCAACCATCATCATAATAACAGGGATGACCGCTAATGATCCAATGTAAACAGCAAGCTCTGCGATTCTATTTCCTTTACCTTCATTCAGAGGTGATAATCCTATCGGACCTAAACTTTTTTGTGTGAAGATGAACGTTACCAAACTAATCGTCATAACTATCGCGGCTAAGCCAAAAGCTAAATTCCATGAGTACGAATTGGCAATGGCAATACAAGCATATCCTCCAAGCAATGCTCCAACATTAATACCTGCATAAAACAAGGAGAAGCCTGCATCTCTGCGTGAATCATTTTCATGATAGAGCGATCCTACCATCGTTGAGATATTCGGTTTAAAAAATCCAGTTCCGATAATAGTAAAACTAGTTCCTAAGAAAAACCAAAAGTGATTACTGTCTACCGATTGATTAACATTAATTCCGAGTGATAGAATTAAACTTCCAGCAATCATCAATAATCCGCCCCAGAAAAGCGATTTGCGAAATCCTAATATTTTATCAGCAAAGAGTCCACCGATAAATGTAAACGCATACACAAAGGCTTGTATGGCGCCATACTGCAAATTAGCAGTGCCTTCATCCATCTTCAATTGCGATACGATAAATACCGCAAGCATTCCTCGCATTCCATAAAAGCAAAAACGTTCCCACATTTCTGAGAAGAACAGATACCATAATTGCTTCGGATATTTTCCTTTAAAGTTTTGTATCTCGGCTAATGTCGACATAGTAATTTGGTTTTAATCAAAGTAAATCTATTTTAAGCAATTTACCAATAGGGCATAAATAAAAAAGTCCCGATTTATCATCAGGACTTTCTTATCATTTATAATGGATGCAATTAGTTTACACCGTGCATCATTTTGATTAACTTTCTGTATAATGCTAATAGAATTAGTGAAGCAGCTCCACTTAATACAATAAACACGCAGAAGAAAATAAATAAGTTGTTGATTTGAATTCCTAAGATACTTGGAATTTCAGTTGATGCTTCTTCACCAGCTCCTGGAGGAATCAACGCACTTAAGGTTCCAGCAAATTTGTTTGCAACTGCATTTGC
>JBDKGQ010000248.1:0-3171 GCA_039798145.1 Bacteroidota bacterium | reverse complement strand
AGATGCTATTGCTGAATTAGCTTTAGCTAACTTCATTGAAATGCGTGATAGAGTAGGTAATCCTTCTTTCTTGTTGCAGAAGAAAATTGAGGCTTGGTTTAATGAAAAACATCCTGATAAATGGATTCCACTTTACAGCATGGTTACATACAGTCCGCATATCCGTTATAGCGAAGCATTACGAATCGGTAATAAGCAAGAGGCGATTATGCAATCGGTAATGGCTATGGAAAATATTGAGCAAAACTGGAACAGCGAAGCAGTAGAAAATAAAATTCTTGCGGCTTTAAATTAGTTTGTTGAGCGAAGCCGAAACAAACGTTATAACAAACTACCCCAATACCTCACTCAGTGCCTTCGACTCATCATGAGCACGACGGATATGATTCCTGATTTGAAAAACGCGCGATAAAAGCTTTGTTGTTTTTTCAGTTGGTGCTTCCGATTCTACTTCGTTAAGCATAGCTAACGTTGCCGACATACCGAAAGCGGTTAAATAAGGTTTTAAATAAGAAAGCGCATTGATAATTGGTTCGTTATCATTCGTTGTTATTGCTTCATCTAAATTCTTAATGATTAACGGCAATTGTGTATTGTAATCATTGATGATTTTGACTACAGTTTTCTTATTTCCATATTCTCCTAATATTTCAGCTCGAATAAATACTAACTCTACCTTGGCAATTTTTTCAATTAACCCATTGTTGCCTTTATTCGTAGCGCCATCAATTTTCGGTATCTCAACCGTATTCTTTTTTTCAGAAGTGCTTCCTTTGCTTTTCTTCAACAAGATAAAAAGCAATATTGCAATCGTTACTATACCAATTGAAATTATTAATAAGTAATTAATGTTGCCGTTATTGGTTTCAGTGTTTGTGGTTGTAGAAGCGTTAATTTGATTCACGTTTTCATTGGCTGGTACTGGAGTGCTTTTTTTAGCTTCTAATGCCTGCTTTAATGAGTCAACCTGAAACTGCATTTTAAGAGTCTGTAAACTGTCGGAGATAGATTTTTTTAATTGACTGTAATATGCTTCTTTCGATTTATTATTAGTGTTGTGAAAACTGGTAGTTAACATGTCATACATTAACACACGATTGTCAATTGATATGGAATCTTTGCCGAACAAAAAGGCTAGATCGATGTAATTAATTACATATTGAAATTTATTTTTTTCAAAAAAGTATTTAGCTAATGTTGTCATAGCGTTACTTTTAATGACAGAATTTTGTTGAGACGGATTCAGTAATCGAAAGCTATCTAACACTGCACACCCGTTTATTATATCGCCTGATTCAATTAACTCAACTCCACGGTCGAACTTTAGCATTAACTCTGCATCTGTAAAAACGATTGATTTGAAGTTTTTAACTTTTGAACCCTGCGCATCACAAAGATTTACAGCCACAAAAAGGCAAATAATTACTAAAAATATTTTTCTGGAAAACATAGGTGCTAAGATAAATAATTATGTAATTTTTAATCTACTTCACTCGTATTTTTAATTAACAAGTTGAAAATTAGTTCAGGTTTTTATCTAAAAGTTCCTACTTTTATTGCACTAATAACGGAAATACAATATTTTATGTTTTTCATCCGCCTAATTTTAAATTTACGTAGGTTTGCAATCTATCTAGCTTGAATATGTCAGTAGAATTAAAACAGCAAAAGCTGAAAGTATCAAATATGGCAGAGCATTTAATTGGCTCTGAAATTATAAAGCTCGCAAACGAAGTTAATGAGTTGATAAAAAAGGGTGAACCAATTGCCAACTTAACCATCGGTGATTTTGACCCTTCCGTTTTCCCAATCCCTGCATTACTGCGCGATGAAATCATTAAAGCGTATATGGAAGGACATACCAACTATCCAGTAGCTAATGGTATGCCCGATCTGCGCAAAGAGGTTTCTTCTTTCATCAAACGTTTTCAAAACCTCGATTATTCTGCAGATGAAGTTTTAATTGCTGGCGGAGCTCGTCCAGTTATTTACGGAATTTATTCTACGATTATCGATCCAGGTGATAAGGTAGTGTATCCTGTTCCAAGCTGGAATAATAATCACTATTGTCATTTGATGCAGGCTAATGGAGTAGCGGTGGAAGTATTTCCAGAAAATAATTTCATGCCTACTGCTGATAATCTTCGACCTCACTTAAAAGATGCTCGTTTATTGGCGCTTTGCTCTCCGCAAAATCCCACTGGTACTGTAATGTCGGAAGCGCAACTGCGTGCTATCTGCGAATTAGTAATCGAAGAAAATAATTCTCGTAATGCTGATGAGAAACCATTGTACATAATGTATGATCAGATTTATTCTGCATTAACGTTCGGAGATAATAAGCATTACGATCCTGTAACTTTATATCCGGAATTAAGACCGTATACCATTTTTGTTGATGGGTTATCAAAGTCAATTGCTGCAACCGGTATTCGTGTGGGTTGGGCTTTCGGACCTGCCACTATCATCGATAAAATGAAATCAATCCTTTCTCATATCGGAGCATGGTCGCCAAAAGCAGAACAAATAGCATCTGCACGTTTCATGGCTAATTATCAAGAGTTCGATAGGTATATTGACTCATTCAAGAAAGACGTTTTCGAACGCTTAGAAGCGTTTTATCAGGGATTTCAATCGATGAGTTCTTTAGGTGTGAATTGTATTGCACCAATGGCAGCAATTTATCTAACCGTGCAATTCGATATTAAAGGAAAAACAACCGCAACAGGTAAATTACTTGCAACGTCCGAAGATATTACCGAATTTATTTTGAATGAAGCTAAGATGGCGGTAGTTCCATTCTCAGCATTTGGTGCTGGCGGTAGTTCCATTCTCAGCATTTGGTGCTGCGAAGGATTCAACATGGTATCGATTGTCAGTAGGAACCTGCAAAACAGAAAATATTCCTGTGATGATGGAAGCATTGAAAAATGCGCTCTCGTCGTTGAAATAATAGAGTAACTAATTTTAAACATTCGCGTAATACGCGAGTTGAAATTTTACTATGAAAAATAATTATTGCGTTATTATGGCGGGTGGGGTAGGCAGTCGTTTCTGGCCTATGAGTCGCAATGCTCACCCTAAACAATTCCTAGATATTCTTGGTACAGGTAAATCACTTCTGCAACAAACCTATGAACGATTTTTAAGTGTTTGTCCGAAGGAAAATAT
>JBDKGQ010000247.1:0-2889 GCA_039798145.1 Bacteroidota bacterium | reverse complement strand
ACTTTTTGGCATTAGTGGCGGAGGTTGTTGGAACAATTGGAGGATTTGGCTCTTCCATCTTTTTTGTCCCTATTGCATCATTCTATTTCGAACCTAAATTAGTCCTTGGCATCACCGCATTTTTTCATGTGTTTAGCAATATCTCAAAGCTGGTATTATTTGGTAAGCATATCAAAATGAACATCGCTTTGAAGTTTATCATACCGAGTGTAATTGGTGTTATCATTGGAGCGCTGTTAGTCGCTAAACAATCAGGAGAGATTTTTTCTTTATCGATTGGAATATTCCTGATTTTATTTGCCCTGTACTTTTTAATTTATCCGAATAAAACAATCGACGCAACCAACAAAAACATTGTGATAGGAGGGAGTAGCGCAGGATTTTTAGCCGGATTTCTTGGAACAGGAGGAGTCATTCGTGGAGCAGCAATGGCTGCTTTTAATCTCGAAAAAAATTGCTTTGTTGCTACCTCAGCATTTATCGATTTATTCGTTGATATTAGTCGTTCAGCAATCTACTATCAAAATGAATTTATTGCAAAAGATAAATGGTATTATATACTTCCGCTGATTTTCATTTCTTTCGCTGGAAGTTATATTGGGAAATTAATTCTTGAAAAATTAAACCAAGATAAGTTCAGAAGAATAGTTTTAATTTTAATTTCGATAATGGGAACAGTATCGGTAATTCGATTTATATGCCAGTAAAGGATAAAAATTTCAGGACAAAAGTAAATGCCATTTCAGTGGTGCTGGCACTTTCTGTTTTGATTATGCTCATCAAATTCGTTGCTTATTACGTTACGAAATCGAATGCATTATTATCAGATGCCCTTGAATCGTTTATCAATATTGCCACCAGCTCATTTACGCTTTACAGTATTTATTATTCTGCAAAATTAAAAGACCATGATCATCCTTACGGACATGGAAAGATTGAATACCTCGCTGTAGGATTTGAAGGTGCCTTGATTTTAGGAACAGGCGTTTACATTTTATATGAAGCCTTTAATCATTTCATCCATCCAGAGCCTTTACAAAATGTAGATCTCGGAATTATGATTACTGCATCCACTGGACTATTCATGTATTTCATTGGATCGTTTCTTAAAAAGAAAGGGCGTGAGCTTGATTCCATCACACTCGTTGCAGATGGAGAACATTTTCACTTGGACACTATCACCAGCATCGCACTAATTGTTGGATTAGTTTTATATCACTTAACCAAGTTAACCTGGATTGATCCTTTACTCGCTGTATTACTGGCTGTCCATATTATGATGAGTGGATATAAGCTTACCAAAGAATCGATTGATCGTTTATTGGATAAAGCCGATTTCGATACGATACAGAATGTAGTGAACTCCTTAAATAAAAATCGTAAACCCAACTGGATTGATATTCACAATTTACGAATGCAGCGATTCGGAAATATTATCCATATCGATTGTCACCTTACACTTCCGTTTTATTACGCACTCGATCAAGTGCACAATGAAATCAAAAATTTAGAAGCAGATATCAATAAAGACTTCAATCAAGAAGTTGAGTTTTTTGTTCATACGGATCCTTGTAATGAAGAATTCCCTTGCAAGCTATGTAATGTAGAAGAATGTGCTTTTCGAAAGTTCGAACACCTTCAAACAGTTGATTGGGATATTAAAAATCTGATGACGAATAAAAAGCATCAGCTGTAAAATTTTTCATCTACAAGTTTGATGTGTCTTCACACGCTCATGCTTGCAACAATCACCATCCCCACTTTTCATGGTACTACCACGATGGATTAAAAACAAGGCTAAGGCAATAGCAATAAACGGAGATAGTTTATTGATGGATAATTTTACTTTAGGACTAAAAATATTTTGAGATACTGCCACAATGTACATCAATGGTAGGGTGCCTAATCCAAACAATAACATATAAATCGCGGCATTTGTTATACCTCCATAGCTGATTGCACCTGCCATGGCTAAGTAAACAAATCCACAAGGTAATATTCCGTTTGCTAGTCCTACAACATACATTGCCGTAAATGATTTCTTCTTAATGTAATTTCCGATAACTGATTTTATCTTAAAAGACATTTTTACTAAACGTCCATTGACTTTACTCAATAGTTTATCGTTTAAAAACAATACAACAAGGATGATTAATATTCCAGAGAAAATACTCAAATCACTTTGCAATCCTTTTAATTGAAAACTAATTCCAATTAATCCTGCTATCACACCCAATAGCATATACATTGTAACACGACCGAGTTGGTACATCAAGCGACCCAAATAAAAATGTCTTGCATCACCATCAACAACAGGTAATGATAACGCAATTGGTCCGCACATACCAAGACAATGAAAACTCCCTAAAAATCCGAGCGACAAAGCGCTGATCAGATAATAATTCATTTTACTGCATCATTAATTTTTCTTCTTGCAAATATTCTTTTCCATCACAACTCCAGGCAATGGTCAATCGCCAGTAGCCTCCCGATAATTTATCCGACTGAACCAGCATTTTACCATTATCATTTTTGATGTTCATTGTAAAATCCTTTTGTTTATCATCAGGACGATAAAATGTCAATTTGCCTTTTATAGCACGATTAGCAAATTCAGTAGGAAATGATAATTCAAGTGATTTGTCATTGACAGGATTACATACTACAGTTGCTGTAGCGGCATTCTGCATTTTATTATAACGGTCCTGATATTTTACTTCCTGATCGTAATAATTATCAGCAACCAATTCTGTGTTTTGTTGCGTGCATTTGTATACCAATGTCAACATCCCAACAACAAACAACACATAAACAAACATTATTTTATATCCCCAATTCATAGCTATTTTATTTTTACAGGACCAATGAAATTAGTCTTGATTGTTTCAA
>JBDKGQ010000246.1:0-4288 GCA_039798145.1 Bacteroidota bacterium | reverse complement strand
GCCGCCCAGCTTAGTGATCATTTCTTTGCAGATATAAAGTCCGAGACCAGTACCTGCTACACTACTAGTAGCTCTAAAAAACATATCGAAAATTTTCGGTAAACTTTTTTCACTAATACCAATACCATTATCTTCTACGCGAATTATTGTATAATTGTCTTCTTTACTTACCGTGATGTTAACGAAGCAATCTGATTGATTTTGCTTACGATATTTTACTGCGTTGCTGATGGTGTTTTTTAATATGGTGATCAATCGGAATTTATCACTAGTAACAATAGCAGAAGTTTCAAATTGGATGTCAAATCTAATTGGAGCAAGATGTTGTAAGTCCGTGGTGATTTGTTGTAGAATCGTGTTTAAGTCGAGTTCAATATGTTCTACGTCAAAGCGTGCATTACGACTATAATCTAAAATTTCAACGATAGAATTATCTAATCGATCGATGGAATTAACAATCATCTGTAGCAATTGATCGCCTGATTCGCTGAGTGATTCTTTCTGTTTTAAAATATCGATTACTCCGTGGATTGATAACAATGGAGATCGTAAATCATGCGATACGCTATAGACAAAACGATCTAACTCTGCATTTGTCTTTTTAAGTTCATGATTCTTTTCCAATAACATTTTGTTTACATGATTGGAGTCTTCAACGGCCATTTGTTGAACACGCAAATTCTGAATCATGTCGATAGTTGAATCATGCAAAGCAAAGTCTTTAATTTTTAAACCTAAGCTTTCAAAATCTTTTTCTGAGACAATCCAGGGTGAGCCACAAAAAAGTAAGGTTCTGTTTTCTAGATGAACAATGAACTGTCCCTTCATTCGGAAGGTAGTCGATGTTGATTTGCCTTGTAAAATGAAAATTTGATTTTCGTATTGCTTTATAGAATCGATATGGTATTTAATTCCTAAGCCTGGTCGCAGAAAAGTAAAAAAGTCGGAAAATGGATTTCCAATGCAATCGTCGCCGATTATTTTTGTTAAACTGATTCCCGCATCTTTAATTCAAGTGAAAAGTAGAATGGGAACAATCTGCTGATAAGTAAACTGCTCTCTTTTGTACTAATCATTATAGAATATCTATTTGATAAATATCGTGTTCATCACCATTTCTACGATCAGCAATTAATTCAATGTTGATTGGAGTTTGATACATCTCTCCAAGTCCTTGAATTAACCCAAACATAAAATCAGTTAGTCCTTCTCGAGTAGAGAAGTAATGTAATTTAAGTTGATTGTCGGTTGTTTTTTCTACAATAAATTCCGGTGGTTTAATGTCGGAATAAATTAACATTACACGACTATGAAAATTAGGTAGGTTTACAATAAAATCGATGAAGTTATCTCCACCTGATTTCATCAATGGGCCATATTTTTCATTACCTACTGTTTTTAGGACATCTGATAATGGAATACTTAATACTTCGGAAGCAGATATTGCTAAATTGAAGGTGATGCTATCATCATAGATTTCATTACTCAAAAAGGCTTCTTCTGTAACACCTGCCTTTTGCTTGATTGCTTTCCAATTTTCTTCGCCAAAATTATCAACGACTAAGCCTTGTATAGCTTGATTGACTAATCCGTACATAGTAGATAAGTTTAATTATTCTAGGCTAAATATACAAAAAACAACGAGTATGTGATGTTACGATTTGTTAATTGAGGAGAAGTACCCATATTGAACTTAATTAATTAATTATTGTGAAGGATGTTTATTAAATTTGACCTATGAGAAATCAGCATTTAGATCCTGAGAAAGAAAAGATGAACACCACAGAAAGAGATATTGAGAAGGCATTGCGTCCCGGTGATTTTGGTGATTTTACAGGACAAGATCAGGTAGTCGAGAATTTGAAAATATTTGTGAAGGCTGCAGCGCAACGCGGTGAATCGTTAGATCATGTGTTGTTACATGGCCCTCCTGGATTAGGAAAAACTACGTTGGCCTACATTATTTCTAACGAGTTAGGTTCTAATATTAAAACTACTTCAGGGCCTGTTTTAGATAAGCCTGGAGATCTTGCAGGATTGCTGACTAATCTTGAACCAAATGATGTTTTATTTATTGATGAGATTCATCGGTTAAGTCCAGTTGTTGAAGAGTATTTATACTCGGCAATGGAAGATTTTCGCATTGATATTATGATTGAAAGCGGACCGAATGCTCGTTCGGTACAAATTCAATTGAATCCTTTTACATTAGTTGGTGCTACTACTCGCTCTGGATTATTAACCGCTCCTTTGCGTGCTCGTTTCGGTATTACGTCACGTTTAGAGTACTATGATGCAAAGCGTTTGACGTTAATTGTACAACGTGCTAGTGAAATTTTAAAGATTGAAATTTCAGAAGAGGCGGCGTATGAAATTGCTCGTAGAAGTAGGGGAACACCTCGTATTGCAAATGCGTTATTACGTCGTGTTCGTGATTTTGCGCAGATAAAAGGTGATGGTAATATTGATTTAGCAATTGCGCAGTTTTCGTTGGAAAAATTAAATGTAGATATGTTTGGGTTAGATGAAATGGATAATCGTATTCTTTCATCAATCATTGATAAATTTAAAGGCGGTCCTGTTGGACTAAACACTTTAGCAACAGCAGTTGGAGAAGAAGGTGGTACGATAGAAGAAGTGTATGAGCCATTCTTGATTATGGAAGGCTTTTTAGTAAGAACGCCTCGCGGCAGAGAAGTAACGGAGAAGGCTTACCGTCACTTAGGAAAGAAGTTCTTTAAAGACAAAGGAAGTCTGTTTGACGATTTAGCATAAAAGCGAATAAGTTTTTTCGCATTGATCAATTTGCGCCAGGGATAGAAGCGGTTTCCTGCGTCAGCAGAAACAAGCGGATAGCCCGGTCATGTAGTAGAGCACGCTACGCTTGCACACTACAAACCGACCTAAAGGTATATAAGTAACGCGCACAGAATGCATGAATCGAAAATAAGAGCTAGCTCTACTACTGGGGGCGCCCAAATAAAAATTATAAAACATCTAGTACTTACTACTATTAAAAAATGACCAACATTGCTCAGCAAATAAAAGAGGAGGCGTATCGCTTAGGATTTGAGCATGTGGGATTTTCGAAAGCCAATTTTTTAGAGGAAGAAGCACCACGATTAGAGCAGTGGTTAGCGAACAATTACCATGGTAAAATGGCCTACATGGAGAATTGGTTTGATAAACGATTAGATCCTCGATTGCTGGTTGATGATGCAAAAACTGTCATTAGTTTATTATTGAATTATTATCCGGCGCAAGTACAAAATTCAGAGGCACCACAAATTTCTAAATATGCATATGGTCGCGATTACCATTATGTGATAAAGGAAAAGTTAAAAGAGCTGTTGCATTTTATTCAGGAAAATGTGGGTGATGTTAACGGACGTGCTTTTGTTGATTCTGCTCCGGTATTAGATAGAGCATGGGCGAAGAAAAGTGGATTAGGTTGGATTGGCAAGAATGGAAATTTGATTAATACTAAATCGGGTTCGTTTTATTTTATTGCGGAATTAATTATTGATTTAGATTTACCAACGGATGCGCCTATCCGCGATTATTGTGGTACGTGCACTCGCTGTATTGATGCTTGTCCGACAGAGGCCATAATAGCGCCTAAAATAGTGGATGGAAGCAAATGTATTTCTTATTTCACTATTGAGTTGAAGGAGCAAATTCCTGCCTCTTATAAAGGTAAATTTGACAACTGGGCTTTTGGTTGCGATACTTGTCAGGATGTTTGTCCGTGGAATCGTTTTTCAAAACCAACGAAAGAAAAGGATTTTATTCCGCATGACAACAGACTATCATGGAGTCGTGAAGAGTGGGAAGAAATCACTGAAGAAGTTTTCAAAAAAGCATTTAAAGAATCACCTTTGAGTAGAGCAGGCTATCAAAAGGTAAAAGACAATTTAAAACTTTTGTAAGCGATTATCGAATTACTTGTCTGAATGCTTGCGAGATAATGCTTCCATATTTATCCTGAAAAGTGGCAAGGCACCAAAGCAATAATAGTTTACGCTCATCGGCAGTAACCCATTTAATCGACTTGATTAGTTCTTTACGAAAAAGTTCTTTGTCAAAACTAACTTTGGTTAAAATCTCTTTTGAATATTCAAACATTGCTTTTTGTTTTTAATAGTTCAAATTTACATTGCTAAGAAAAGAAAAAAACGGATTAATTCGCAAATTCTTGCATCAATTTTACAAATTTTATTCACTCCATCTGTAAGTGTCTTGCGTAAGTCCGATTTGATCAATAATTCTATCTACTACTGTCGCGGCA
>JBDKGQ010000245.1:0-4849 GCA_039798145.1 Bacteroidota bacterium | reverse complement strand
ATTTAATCCCAAAAGTATCAAGTCGATTGCAATTTGTGATAGGTCAGATGCAGTGATGGCTGAACTAGCTCAAAAGCATGATGTCGAAATAGTCGTAATTAATCAAAGATAATTACAGTATCATTTCAACTTCACACCTTCTCCTACAAACTCTCTAACGTCGGCGCCGTGACGAATTAAGTCGCGAACGATGGTTGACGATACAGGTGCGTATTGTGGCGATGTAATTAAAAATACCGTTTCAATACTGCTTTCCACTGCGTGATTCATTTGAGCAATCGATTTTTCATATTCAAAGTCGATTGCGTTACGTAAGCCACGTAAAATATAATGCGCATGAATTGTTTTGCAAAATTCAACCGTTAATCCGTTGTAAGGCATTACTTCCACCTGCGGATATTCTTTCAAACTATCTTTTACAAATTGAATTCGATCGTTAATTGGAAACATGTAATTCTTCTGTGAGTTGTTTCCAATCCCAACAATAATTTTATCAAATAAATCAAGTCCTCTCGTGATAATATCAACATGTCCTTTTGTAATAGGATCAAAACTTCCAGGGAATAAAGCGATTTTCGACATAGTATTTATTTTAATTATTCGAAGAATGTAAAGCTAACAAATCCATACTTTCTGGTTTGCAAATAATGGGGCAGCTGACTAAAATCAACTTCCGAAGAATGTTCTAAAATAAAAACACCATTCGGTTTTAATAATTGATTTTCAAAAATAAGATTTACTAATTCACTCGCAGGTGTTTCTTCGTATGGCGGATCAGCAATAATGATATCAGCTTGTTTTTTACTGTTACTTAAGTAGGTCAACACATCCGATTGAAGAACTTTTAATGAAGCACTGATGTTTAATTGCTGCGCGGTTTTATTCATATAACTACAGCAATGCGAATCTTTATCAATGGCGGTAATATCACTGCATCCCCTTGAGGCAAATTCAAAACTCAAATTTCCTGTTCCCGCATATAAATCTAAAACGGCAATCTTCTCAAATGAATAGTAATTATTCAAGATGTTAAACAATCCTGTTTTAGCAAAATCAGTAGTAGGCCTCACCGGTAAGTTACTCGGCGCAATTAGTTTTTTACCTCTAAATTGACCGCTGATTATACGCACAGTATCTGAGAAAATAATAAATGATATTGAGAAGGCATCAATTGATCAAAGCCATAAGAATATTCAAGGTTCTCGGGCTTATCACCAAGCATTAAATAGCGAATGTACTTTTGAGCAATTAACCAGGCAGATGAATTGCGTTCAATCTCTCCAAAGACTATTACTTGATGTACATCAGGATTTAATTGCAATTGCTCCATTACATACAGCAAGTAGTAAATAAAGTCTTCTCCTGTTTGATGTTCAAATGAATTACAGAATAATAACTCATTCCCTCTACAAACAACAACATCCATGGAGTGCTTTCTAACGTTGACCATTACCGCAGGATACTGACGATGCTTATTGTTCATTAGATGCATCTCAATAAAACTAGATAATGAATTAACTAAAGAGGCACCACTGAAATAAGTGGATATCGCTGAATTAAATTAAATGTGTATTTGCAATTGGAAGGAAGTCGGAGTAAACAATATCAGAATGTTTCAATCTGCTCACCAATGATAAGCCATCGCGCATATTTTCTCTGCTGAATAATGGATCAGGAGTTAATGCACAGGCATTGGTCTGAATGGAAAGTACTTTTTTCGATGGATTATAATTTCGAAGAATATCATCCGAAGCAAAAACAGTTTGAAAAAATTCCGCTGATTTACCCGAGCCCATTAAGATGTGATAGTCTTTTAGAACTACGGCTTTATTGCGCAATTTATCCAGGATGAAATAACTAAACTGATGGTCATCAATGTTAGCAAACAACACCCCATTATCAACCATTCCGTGTTCGAATGATTCATCAATGATTTGTCGTTTTAAATTAACCTGAATTCCTGTCATTTCCATGATTGTCCAAAAATAACAATTACTTATGATTACTTTTGTCATTCCAGTAATTTTTATCCATGAATTCAGCTCTTGTTTCTAAAATCCGTAAACTGCTTCATGCTTCTATGGAGCTGGTTCCTACAGAAGGGCAATCGAAATTCATAGAGACATTTAGTCGCTTTGCTGCAGATGAGTCGGGTGGGATTTATATTCTGAAAGGTTATGCTGGTACAGGTAAAACAACGATGATGTCGGCTGTGACGCGCGTATTTAACAATATTGTTTTATTGGCTCCTACGGGAAGGGCAGCAAAGGTTTTATCGAACTATACAGGTAAAGCAGCTTATACGATTCACAAGCATTTGTATATTCCGGCTACGACTTCAGATGGTAGGATGTGGCTTCGTCCTGCAGAGAATAAATTTCATAAAACATTGTTTATTGTCGACGAAGCCTCGATGATTCCTGATGCGGCCATTGATGATGAAGGCGCTGTTTTTCCTGGTGTTAATTTATTGACGGATTTAATTAGTTACGTTTATAGCGGACCTGGGTGCCGTTTGATGTTGGTGGGAGATACTGCTCAGTTACCGCCAGTGCATTTCGATACGAGTCCTGCTTTAGATGCTGATCACTTAAAATATCGCTTTCGTCGCGAGGTTTATCAAACGGAATTGACCGAAGTAGTTCGTCAGAAAAACGATAGCGGAATCTTGTATAACGCTACCCATATCCGTGAACATATTCGCGAGGAGGATGAGCATATTGAGTTCGACTTGAATGGCTACAAAGACATTGTTCGTGTAACGGGGAATGATCTGGTTGATTTGATGCATTCGGTTTATAAGGAAGAAGGGAACGAGAATGTGCTTTTAATCACGCGAAGCAATAAATCGGCTATTCAGTACAACCGTTTGATTCGATTTAATCAGATGTGGATGGAGAATGAAATTGATGCCGGCGATCAGTTGATGGTAGTAAAAAATAATTACCATTGGATTGATGAAGAGCATCCTGCTAATTTCATTGCTAACGGAGATATAATTGAGGTGCAAAAAATTCATCGTTTCGAGGATGTTTTTAATTCGCGCTTTGCGTTGGCTACCATTAAATTAAACGACTATCCCGATGAGCCAGCTATTGAAGCCTATCTTTTACTCGATACCTTGAGCAGTGAGGCCCCAGCTCTCACTAAAGAACAACAGAATAAACTCTATTATGCCTTGCAAGATCATTATGCGGCAGAAGAGCCTGACAAACGCAGACGAAATGCATTGATTCGAAAGGATCCTTATTACAATGCGCTTCAAATCAAATTTGCGTATGCTGTGACTTGTCATAAGTCGCAAGGTGGACAATGGCCGGTGGTATTTGTTGATCAGGGATATTTTACCGAGGATATGCTCAATATTGAATATCTACGTTGGCTTTATACTGCGATAACGCGTGCATCGAAGAAAGTTTATTTGTTGAATTTTTCTGATTCCTTTTTTCAGAATTAAGGAAGCCCTAATCGTTGAAAAATCGCTGAGGATTTATCAAATTGTATCATTCATTCCGTTATATTTAGCCATTGAAATTTTCGAATGAGTCAGCCAATAATTGAAGTAAAAAATATTTTTAAATCGTATGGGGATTTACCTGTATTGAAAGGCGTTAACATGTCGGTTAATAAAGGCGAAGTGGTTTCCATTGTTGGCGCAAGTGGAGCAGGGAAGAGTACGCTGATGCATATCATTGGCACACTCGATCAGGCTGATAAAGGTCAAGTGATTATTGATAACAAAGATCTTTCGGTTTTAAGAGGTAAGTCGTTATCAGATTTTAGAAATAAACATATCGGATTTGTATTTCAATTTCATCAGTTATTGCCTGAGTTTACAGCCATTGAAAATGTATTGATGCCGGCTTGGATTGCAGGGGAGAAGGAGTCTGCTGCAGAGCAAAGAGCAAAAGACTTATTGAAGCGAATGGGACTTCATAATCGAATTAATCATAAGCCATCCGAACTTTCAGGTGGTGAGCAGCAACGTGTGGCTATTGCAAGAGCATTAATAAATAATCCTGCAATTATTCTTGCTGATGAGCCTTCGGGAAATCTGGATTCTGCTAATGCGAAACAGTTGCATCAGTTGTTTTTTGAATTGAGAAACGAAATGAATCAAACCTTCGTTATTGTTACGCATAACAATGAATTGGCAGATATGGCTGATCGAAAATTAACAATCAAAGACGGAATTATTTAATCAGAAAGAAGTGGGAATATCAATCATAACCGAATACTCAATTGCATTTGTTTTTGTCTGCCTTGCCTTAGGAGGATTCTTTACTTATCTGCTTTATAGAAATAGTACCTACGCAAAGGATTTACCCAAAGCATTGTTTTATACAGTAACAGGAGCTCGCTTTTTACTGATTAGTTTTTTATCCTTCCTTTTACTCGGACCCTTTTTACTGATTAGTTTTTTATCCTTCCTTTTACTCGGACCAATGCTTAAAGTAATTACCCGCGAAGTAGAACGTCCAATTGTAATTGTAGCTGTCGACAGAAGTAAGTCGATGGCGAACACGAAAGATTCAGTTGCAGTAATTGAAACGATTAAAAAATTTCTTGATAAATCAAATGCTGATTTACCTGCTGAATATGATTTGAAATTACTTTCATTCGGTGATCATGTAAGAGAAAATACGAACGAATCGTTTACAGATAAGGCTACTGATTTTACTTCGTTGTACGATGCTATCGATATTAAATTTGCGAATAGAAATGTTGGAGCAATCGTCATTGCCAGTGATGGGATTTATAACGAAGGAAGCAATCCTGTATATGGTCCTGATCGAATAAAGGCGCCCATTTATACGCTTGCTTTTGGAGATACTACCGTTCGTAAAGA
>JBDKGQ010000244.1:0-2916 GCA_039798145.1 Bacteroidota bacterium | reverse complement strand
GAAGAATTAGCTGATGTATTCGCCTATGCTTTGCTAATTGCGCATCATTATAATTTAGATGTTAATCAGATTGTAAGCGATAAAGTAGCAAAAAATGCTGAGAAATATCCTGTGGAAAAATCAAAAGGAACGGCCACCAAGTATAATGAGTTATGATTGTCTACCAGGAATCGAAAGAGACTTTTATGTCTCATGTAAGAGAAAGTAAAATAGATTACATCATTCATCAAAATTTTCAAAAGCAATTTCAGAGAAAAACGAGTGAACGAGAGGTCGCTTCTTGGCGAAATTCATTACAATATATGCGTAATGTTTTGGATGATGCTGAAATTCCTTCGGATGCAAAAATTAGTATTGAATGTCAAGTTCCAAATACTAGCAAGCGAATAGATTTTATCATCACCGGACAAAACAATAGTAAACAAGATTGCGCAGTAATTATTGAACTTAAACAATGGGAGTCAGCAACTGCAACGGGGCTTGATGGTGTTGTTAAGGCATTTGTTGGTGGAGCCGTTCGTGAAGTGAGTCATCCAAGTTATCAGGCATGGAGTTATGCTTCATTATTAGAAGGGTTTAATGAAGAGGTTTATCAAAAAGAAATCGTATTACAGCCTTGCGCTTTTTTACATAATTGCGAGAGTGCTGGCGATTTAGCATTACCTTTTTATCAAGAATATACGGATAAAGCACCACTCTTCATAAAGAAAGATGTAGTTAAGCTTTCAGAATTTATTAAGCGCTTTGTAAAACATGGCGATCCAACAAATATTATGTATCGTATTGAGAATGGTCAAATCAGGCCTTCAAAAACGATTGCTGATAGTATCGCTAAAATGATTGATGGTCATGATGAGTTTGTGATGGTAGATGATCAAAAAATCGTTTATGAAAAAGCGAAGCAATTAATTACACAAGCTTCTAGAGAAAACAAAAAAGTTGTAATCGTAAGAGGAGGTCCAGGAACAGGAAAATCAGTAGTAGCAATACAACTAACGGCGCGTCTAACCGCAGAGCGAAAATTAGTTCAGTATGTAAGTAAAAACAGTGCTCCGAGGTCGGTATATGCAAGTCGATTAAAAGGATATCGTAGTAAGTCGTGGGTTGATAATTTGTTTAAAGGTTCAGGAACCTATATTAATGCTGCAAATGGAGAATTTGACGCATTGATTGTTGATGAGGCTCATCGCTTGAATGAAAAGAGCGGTATGTTTTCAAATCTTGGGAAGAATCAAGTAATGGAAATCATTAATGCGGCAAAGTGCAGTGTTTTTTTTATTGATGAAGACCAACGTGTAACAATGAAAGACATTGGAACTAAAGGCGAAATTGAAATGTGGGCTCGTAAAGCGAATGCTGAGGTTCACTATATGGAATTAGAAAGCCAGTTCAGATGTAATGGTAGTGATGGATACTTAGCATGGCTTGATAATATGTTGGCTATTAGACCAACTGCTAATGTTGATCTAAAAGATTTGAATTACCAATTTGAATTGTTTGATAATCCAAATGATTTACGAGCGAAGATTGAAGAGTATAATCTAATTCGTAATCGTGCAAGAATTGTAGCCGGATATTGTTGGCCATGGAATTCGAAGAAGGATAAAAATGCGATGGATATTGTAATTCCGGAATTTAAATTTGGAATGCAATGGAACTTAACAGAAGATGGTTCACTTTGGATTATCCGTCCTGAATCGGTAAACCAGATTGGTTGTATTCATACCTGCCAAGGATTAGAAGTAGATTATGTTGGTGTTATCATGGGTGATGATTTAGTAATTCGTAATGGACAATGGGTTTGTCAGCCGGAGAAGAGAGCGAGTTCTGATAAAAGCATTCACGGAATAAAACAACTTTTAAAAAATGATAATGCCAAGGGAAAAGAAATGGCCGAATTAATCATTAAAAACACCTATCGAACTTTAATGACGAGAGGTATGAAAGGATGTTTAGTGTTTAGTAGTGATCCTGAAACTAGGGAGTGGTTGAATAAAAAGTTTTAATATGGAACAAGAGTTAGAAAAATATTGTAGATTATTTAAGAAACTCAAGCGTGCTTCTCAGAATGGAGGTGCACCACATAAGCCAATTTTGTTATTAGCCATATTAGAGGGTGTTCGAAGAGCAGAAATTAATTCAAATCGAATTTATATAACACCAGAATTAATGCTGTGCTTTAGAGAGCTATGGGCTAAGCTTGTAACAACTCAGCATAATTTAAATTTTTCATTACCATTTTTTCATATGCGGTCAGAGCCATTTTGGAAATTAGTGTGCAAGCCTAATATGGAAATTGCTATTACTTCTTCGAGTAGTATAAAAAGTTTCAAATCTTTAAATGATGCACTAGCATATGCCGAGATTGATTTGAAATTATTTATGTTAATGGCAGATCCAATTACAAATGGCGTATTGAATTTAACACTGTTAAAGCAGTATTTTTCTGAATTCGATAAACTAGCTATTGATTATAATTTAATGAATAGTATAGAATCTGAAATATTAAATGAAGGACAATCAGAATATAAAACCCGAATTAAACAATTAGAAGCTACATTAACAAAAGAAGAAGCAGAAGAAGAGTTTTTTATTCGAGGAGGACTTTTCAAAAGGGAGATTCCTAAAATTTATAATTACACTTGCGCAATAACTGGAATGCAAGTAGTTTCAAATTCTAATGCTCAAATGGTTGATGCATGCCATATTGTTCCATTTTCAATTTCTAAAGATGATACAATAGGGAATGGAATTTCTTTAAGTCCAACAATGCATAGAGCATTTGATAGGGGATTAATCACAATTAATGAGGAATATTTAGTACGAGTTTCACCTACAATCAAAGAAGATGAAAATCCTTATTCATTAAAGAAATTAGATGGAAAAAGAATAAACCTTCCTAATAATTCTAAATAT
>JBDKGQ010000243.1:0-3787 GCA_039798145.1 Bacteroidota bacterium | reverse complement strand
AGAGATCTTGTACATTATTATGGATATAAAGCTCCAGATTTATTTTCTAAAGCAGAAACGAAACATGTTTTACAAGATGTTAATGCTGCATTCGGAATTCAAACAAAAAAGAAAAACGATGATGGTATAGCATTCAATGGTGGTGCTGCATTTTATACTTTTTCTGACAACTATCAATCGTCAGAAAATAATATTACCATAAAAGCAGGTGCAGAAAAAACAGTTAGTAAAGGTAATGCTACATTAGATGTATCGTACGATGCAGGAAAATACAATGCCGACACCCTGGAGTTTACAAGAAACATCTTACGCATCATGCCACGTGTCAACATCAAAAAGAATTTATCATCATTATCTGTAGGAGCCAACTTGGTAGGTGAAACAGAAAACGGAATAGGCGCATTTAGAATCTACCCTTATTTAGTAGGCTCCTATCAACTAATTCCTGAAACATTCTCGGTGTATGGTAAAGTGAGTGGCGACTTACAACGAAATGATCTTCGTTCATTAGGAAATCAAAATCCGTTTTTTGGTAAGAGTATATTTCTTCAAAACACAAACAACAAAATCATGTTTGAAGCTGGAACAAAAATCAAGTTAGAGCATAATTTAATATTGACTGCATCTGCTTCTTACGCTGACTTATCAAACATGCCTTTCTTTTATAAGGTAAATTGCGATCTTTCCCTACAACATTTAATGTAGTTTATGACAAAGCTAAATACATCAAAGCATCAGGAGCATTGGAATATAAATTCGCAGAAAAAACTGCTGCAGGAATTAGCATTGAATACAACAACTATAAAACTGATAAACTAAGTAAGCCACTTTATATTCCAGCTCTAAGAGCAGGCTTACATGGATCATACAAAAGCGGATATCTTTTATGTGGGAGAATCGAATGCCTTGGAGTATAGTATCGATAGCACCAATACAACGCGTACGCTAGTAACGAAAGAAATAAAATTAAAAGGATATGTAGATGCCAACTTAACTGTTGACTATCGATATACGAAATTGCTTTCTGTATTTATCAGTTTAAATAATATTGGATTTAATCGTTACTTCAGATATTACAACTATCCAAACTATCGATTCATCGGAATGGCAGGTTTATCCTATTCCTTCTAATAAAAATCAAATCATTAAGGAAGTCCTGTAGTATTACAGGACTTTTTTTATTTTTATATAAATTCTTTTCAATATGAAATTTGGTATTCGCATTCCTAGTATCAAGAAACGTATCGCGGCACGCACATCTGTGAAGCGGTATATACGACATAGTTTAGGATTAAAAGCTCCTCGTGGTTGGGGATGGCTGACCAATCCGAAGAAAGCCGCTTACAATCGTATCTACAACCGCACAACAGTAGGTAGTGGCTGCATGATTACACTAATAACGCTTACTGGATTTTTAGTTACGATCATCGCATTTGTTTTTTGATATAAAAAAAGGCGCATCGAATGATACGCCTTCCTGTTTTTAGTTTAGTTCTTTTTATGCTGACAAAATATTTCTCGCGATAACCAGCTTTTGAATTTCAGATGTCCCCTCACCTATCGTACACAACTTCGAATCACGATAGAACTTTTCTACAGGGAAATCTTTCGTATAACCGTAACCTCCAAATATCTGAACTGCTTCTGTTGAACATCTAACAGCTACTTCACTTGCATAATACTTAGCAAATGCAGATTGCTTCGTCATTTTTTCACCACGGTTCTTTAAATCAGCCGCCTGAAGAGTTAATAATTCTGCAGCTTCAATTTGCGTTGCCATATCGGCCAACTTAAATGATATACCTTGAAAATTTGAAATCGGCTGTCCAAATTGTTGACGCTCCTGAGAATATTTCACAGATGCATCGAAAGCACCTTTTGCAATTCCTAAACTCAACGCAGCAATAGAGATTCTTCCGCCATCTAAAATTTTCATTGCTTGTTTAAAGCCATCACCAACCTTACCTAAAACCTGACTTTGATGAACACGACAATCTTCAAAAATCATCTCTGCTGTTTCTGAAGCGCGCATCCCTAATTTATTTTCTTTCTTTCCTGCTTTAAATCCTGGAGTCCCACGCTCAACTACAAATGCAGTAATTCCGTTTGAATCTAACAACTCACCTGTACGAGCTAATACAACAGCCACATCACCTGAGATTCCATGAGTAATCCAGTTTTTAGCTCCGTTAATTACCCAATACTCTCCATCTTGCTTTGCAACGCAACGCATGCGCATTGCATCAGAACCAGTATTGGCTTCTGTTAATCCCCAAGCCCCGATATGTTCAGCGGTAGCTAATTTTGGAAGATATTTCTTCTTTTGCTCTTCGTTTCCGAAAGTTAAAATATGACCAGTACAAAGTGAATTATGAGCCGCCATCGATAACCCTACCGAACCACAAACACGCGCTAATTCCTGAATTGCTGTTACATATTCAAAATAGCCAAGTCCTGCTCCACCATATTCTTCAGGAACAAGCACACCCATTAGACCTAATTCACCAAGTTTTTTAAATACTTCAATCGGAAAAGTTTGTGACTCATCCCAGTCCATTAGGTAAGGACGAATATTCTTTTCTGCAAAATCACGCACAGTTTGCGCAATCATTTCCTGGTTTTCTGTTGGCTTAAAATCCATTGCTTAAGGCTTTACTATTAAATAAGGTGCAATTTTACGCATGATTTTGTCATCATACAAGGGCAAAATGCGTAAGTCTTCAATTCGTTGATAATTTCCGTGCTGTTGTCGATAACTAACAATCATTTTAGCGAACGATTTAGGCAGATATGGATGAAACAAGCTATCCGAGTTAATGTTTAGGGACTTATAAATTTTTCCGTCTGTATAAATTCGATTCTTAATAGATAAAAAAACAGAGTCCGGGATGCACTTCAACTCCAGCAACTGATCAACTAAAATAAACCCACCTAACCTGTCGCGATAGGAAATAATTGCCTTTGCTCTGCCCTCTCCAATTAGCGGAAGCTTATCCAAGTCATCTGCGGATGCGATATTGATATTTACTTTTTGAGTATTCGTAGACTTATGATCAGGTTCAAAATACTTTTCTTTTGAGGCTGTTAAATTATCGGGTAATTGGATATAATCCCACCATTGCCGTAATAACTCCTGCTTTACAACATGCATTTTCTTCATGTCGCTTTTTACTTTAAACGATCCGCCCTTACTAATATACTTTAAAATCGATTGCCCTTGCTTTTCTGTAAGACCAAGGTTCATCCAATCATTGATCGTATTTGTGTTGGGATTAAAAGAAAATAATTTGATGGATGATGATTTAGATTTAGTATTAGTTTTGATTTTTACCGACGGTTCTATAGACAATGTATCATTAGATGTCGGAACTTGAGCCTCTAAATCATTTCGTGATTTCCCATTTACAGGAATCCAATGTAAAGCGACTAATGCTAATTGTAAAAATGAAATTAAAATCATCAAAACTATGATAGCCCTTTGCTCTTTAACAGTGTATGTAAAGTAAGCTTTGAAAAGGTATTTCCATTTATTTAATCGCATGCAAGTAATTTTTAGACAAAATTACCATGCACTAAAAGTATTATTCGGTTGATAAACGCTTATTGTCGTTTACAAACATTTAAAATAAAACAATCAAATAAAAGAGCCTCTTCGCTAGTTTGTTCGCGATCTAAATATTCACTTCATGGTTTTGACACAAAATGAAAAACAAAACCACTCCCAACACCATTCCCGAGAAAATCTCGGGACCACGACAAAACTATTCATTAGAAAACTATTATTCGG
>JBDKGQ010000242.1:0-3243 GCA_039798145.1 Bacteroidota bacterium | reverse complement strand
TGAATCATCATCATCTGATTTGCCTCTCGAAAATGCTTTGAAATCCTGTGCTTCTTTTACAATGATTACCTGGTAATTCCCCATCATAGGAAATCCTTTAGCCAAGCCAGTTAATTGTATTTTGTCAATATCACGACCATATACAATCGATTGATTAAACCCTTTCTCAGCTTCATCTAGAATCGTGTTTTCAATAAGGTCAGATAGCTCATCAATATAATAAGGCTCTTCGCCTTGCAATAAATAAACAGGACTATATTTTTTAGCCTGAATATCTCTATAAATTTCTATTTTTTAGCCTGAATATCTCTATAAATTTCATCAAAACTCTTTGCTGCCACTGGAAATTAATTTAGAAGCGTAAATGCTTAACCGTTAGTCCATGATTAATTAACTCATTCAATGAAGCAATACCAATCTTTAAATGCTCTTCTACAAATTGCTGTGTAACGATATTGTCGCTGGAAGAAGTTTTTATTCCCTCCGGAATCATTGGTTGATCTGAGACCAATAATAGCGCTCCAGAAGGAATTTGATTTGCAAATCCAACGGTGAAAATGGTTGCTGTCTCCATATCAATTGCCATCGAGCGTGTTGTTTCGAGATACTTCTTAAAATCTTCGTCATGCTCCCAAACGCGTCTGTTGGTAGTGTATACAGTACCTGTCCAATAATCTCTATCAAAATTCCTGATGGTTGTTGAAACCGCTTTCTGAAGACTAAAAGCAGGTAGAGCAGGTACTTCAGCAGGAAAATAATCGTTGGAAGTTCCTTCCCCTCTTATAGCTGCAATTGGAAGAATTAAATCACCTAATTGATTTTTCTTTTTTAAGCCTCCACATTTGCCTAAAAACAAAACGGCATTCGGATTAATGGCGCTTAATAAATCCATTATTATAGCCGCATTTGGACTACCCATTCCGAAGTTGATGATTGTTATTCCTTGAGCAGATGCTGATGGCATTGGCTTATCGGTACCAATCACTGGCACATCGTACATTTCCGAAAATAAGGTAACATACTTTTGAAAGTTGGTTAACAAGATGTACTTACCAAAATCTTCTAACGCTCTACCCGTATAACGAGGTAGCCAATTGTCAACTATTTCTTTCTTGTTTTTCATTTCATAAAGGATTAAAAAATAAACTAAATTTGTTCAATAGATGGAATCTGAATTCTTACCACTTAATTTACCCGAGTTTCAATTCAATGTTCAGTCCCAAGGACAAAGTAAGCAAATTTTTGACTTCGTTCGTAGAAGATTTGTATCACTTACCCCCGAAGAATGGGTACGACAACATTTTGTTCGCTTTATGGTCGATTACCACTCTTATCCGCTCTCACTATTTGCCATTGAAAAGCAAGTAGTTGTTAATGGATTAAAGCAAAGGGCCGATGTTGTAGTTTATAATAAGGCCGGTAAACCATGGTTGATTGTAGAATGTAAAGCCCCTACAGTTAAGTTGGATGAGGATACCCTTCATCAAGTTGTAAGATATAATCTAACGCTTAATGTGCCCTATCTTGTTTTAACAAACGGAATTGAACATTTTTGTCTCGAGTATCAAAATGAGGCATTCGTGTTTTTACCTGAATTGCCTTCATATCCGAATTTATAATATTAAACTAAAAAAGAATACACCTGCGATGAGAGAATTTGCCGATAATAAAAATCAAAATCAAAACGAAAACTTGATTTATGGAACACGTGCAGTTTTAGAGGCAATTCGATCTGGAAAGGAGATTGAAAAATTGTTTGTTCAAAGTAATTTGAATAATCCGTTAATCAAAGAACTTAAGACTGAACTAAAATCAAACAACATTCACTTTCAATTAGTGCCTATTGAAAAGCTTAATCGATTAACAAGAAACAATCATCAAGGTGTTGTTGGTTTCGTTGCTGAGATAAGTTATTATACAATTGAAGATGTCGTGCCTCAGCTTTTTGAAAAAGGTAAAAATCCAATTATAATTATTTTAGATCGAATTACAGATACGCGTAATATGGGAGCAATTGCAAGAACGGCGGAGTGTATGGGTGCATCTGCTATTGTAATTCCTTCTCGTGGCTCTGCAATTATTAATGCTGATACTGTAAAAACTTCTGCAGGTGCTTTACATTATATTCCTATTTGCAGAGAAGATAATTTAAAGGTTGTAATTGATTATTTAAAAGAGTCGGGAATATCGATTGTGGCTTGTTCAGAAAAAACAAATGAAACAATATATCAGGCTGATTATTCAAAACCTGTTGCTATCATTTTAGGAAGTGAAGAGAATGGTATCTCTGGTGAATACATGAAACGTGCTGATGCTATTGTTAAGATACCGATGTCGGGTAAAATAGAATCATTGAATGTTTCTGTGGCTGCAGGTATGATTCTTTCAGAAGTAGTTCGTCAAAGAAGTTAATCATGAAACAGTTTTTTAAAGACAACAGCTTACTGATTTTTATTCTATGCGTTGGTGTTGCCATGCGCTTTTATCATTTTGCCGATTGGTCTTTATCAAACGATGAATTAAGTGCATTATCACGTTTGCAATTTGAAAATTTATCATCAGTAATTGAAAATGGTGTTCGATTAGATGATATGCATCCAATGGGAGTGCAAGTGTTTTTATGGTTTTGGACAAAGCTTTTTGGAATTACTCCATTTGTTGTTCGATTGCCATTTGTAATTCTTGGATGTCTTTCGTTAGTGTTATTTTATTTAATTGCTAGAGAATGGTTAGGCGTTAATCGTGCATTACTTGCATTGTCAATTTTTGCATGTTCTCAATTTCCTATTTTGTATAGTCAACTGGCTCGTCCATATTCGCCAGGTTTGTTTTTTTCATTATTGTTTGTGCTTGCATGGACAAAAATTGTGTTTCAAGATAAGAGTGAAAACGCATCGTTTACCAAATGGAATATTTTTTTAGTGATGGGTGGAGTAGGTGCCATGTATTCGCATTATTTCAGTTTCTTGTTTGTTGGTTTAGTCGGACTCGCAGGTTTCTTTTTTATTAATGAAAATAAGAAGAGACTATTTTATTTGATCTCTGGAGCATTAATGTTTTTGTTGTACGTTCCTAATTTCAATGTGTTTTTGACACATTTTAGCGTTGGTGGATTAGGTGGTGATGGTGGTTGGTTAGGTCCTCCAGGACAATATGCGATCATTGAGTTTTTGTTTTACTCGTTCAATAATGATTGGATTTTAGTTGCCTATTTGATGGCAATATTTTTTACAGCATTATCAT
>JBDKGQ010000241.1:0-2960 GCA_039798145.1 Bacteroidota bacterium | reverse complement strand
TCAATTTGTTCAAGATTTTAAGTCACAAAATGAAGGATTTATTTCTTTTTCGAAAATTTTTAAAGCAGGGCTCTCTATCGGTGTATTGGGTGGAGTTCTCTCATCGATTTTCTTTTATGTGCAGGTTAAATTTATCGACACGGGCTACATAAAATTTGTCTTAGATCAAGCTATAATTGAAATGCAAAAGAAAGGGATGTCAGATGCGATGATCGATACGAATATGAAAATGGCTGCAAAATGGACCACTGCTGAATTCTTTTTATTGATGGGTGTAGTCGGTTCGTTGTTTATCTCTTCTTTTGTAGCTGTTATCATGGCTTTTGCCATGAAGAAGCCAAATCCAAATGAGATTGCTTAATTAAGAAAAAAGGAAGAAGCAAAAACGGCCTGTAGTATTCACTACAGGCCGTTTTTTATAAACTTTCGATTGTTTCTTTGATTATCTGAATACACTCTTTCAGTTGCTCTTCATTAATCACTAATGGCGGAGCAAAGCGAATAATATCTCCATGCGTTGGTTTAGCAAGCAAGCCTCTTTCTTTTAATTTCAAGCAAACATCCCACGCATCAATACCATCTTTCTCTTGAATAACAATTGCATTTAATAAGCCCTTTCCTCGTACTGCAGTTACTCGATCTGATTTTATTTCACGAAGTCCTGCTCTTAAAACTTCACCTAATCGTTCAGCATTTTCAGACAATTTCTCATCTATAACGACCTGCATAGCCGCAATTGCAACTGCACAAGCCAATGGATTTCCGCCATAGGTGCTTCCATGTTCACCAGGCTTGATAGTTAGCATGATTTCATTGCTTGCTAACACTGCAGATACAGGCATTGTTCCACCTGATAATGCTTTACCTAAAACTAATATATCTGGTTTCACACCTTCGTGATCGCAGGCTAACATTTTTCCTGTTCTGGCAATTCCCGTTTGAACTTCATCAGCAATAAAAAGCACGTTGTATTTTTTACAAAGTTCAGAAACGCCTTTTAAATACCCTTCGTGTGGCACAACAACACCCGCTTCTCCTTGAATAGGCTCCACCATAAATGCAGCTACATTCGGATCACTGATGGCGTTTTCTAATGCTGCTAAATCATTATAAGGAATTAATTCAAATCCTGGCATAAACGGACCATATCCATTATAACTCGATGGGTCATTCGATGATGAAACAGCAGCTAATGTTCTTCCCCAGAAATTCCCCTCAGCAAAAATGACTTTAGCTTTATTCTTCTCGATGCCTTTTACTTCGTATCCCCAACGACGAGCTAACTTAATCGCCGTTTCGCCACCTTCAACTCCCGTATTCATTGGAAGTAATTTATCGTATCCCAATAGTTCAGTCAGGAACTTTTCATACTTACCTAAAACATCGTTGTGAAAAGCACGAGAAGTTAATGTCAGCTTGGAAGCTTGCTCCATCATTGCTGCAATAATCTTCGGATGACAATGACCTTGGTTAACCGCAGAGTAAGCAGAGAGAAAATCATAGTAACGCTTACCATCAACATCCCAAACATAAACACCTTCTCCTTTTGTTAAAACAACTGGAATAGGATGGTAGTTATGTGCTCCGTATTGATCTTCTAATTGGATGGCTTCTGCGCTTAATGGCGATAGTGTATTCGAATTCATAGTGTAAGTTATTGCTGCAAAGGTATGGTTTTATCCGGCGAAAGTAAATAGTACTTATCTAATAACGGTGATTGTTCCTAATCGCTCGTAAACTGTTCTTAAGTCGTAGCCCGAATAACGCAAGCGATAAAAATAAACGCCTTCAGGGACATCTACATCTTTGTATTTTCCATTCCAGGTATCTTCAATCGAATTGCTTTCAAAGATCAATTGCGACCATCGGTTCAATAATAAAAGCTTGTAATCTTTAATAAATGCACCTTCAGCTTTCCAGACTTCATTTAAATCATCTTCATTTGGCGAGAATGCATTCGGTAAAAACAAAATTGGTTTTTGAATTAATTCTATTTCGTTGGAATAACTTTTTGCATTGTTGCCTCCTTGGTTTTCTTCTGCACGAATGCGATAGTGAAACATCCCATTTTTAAGAGGTAAATTATCATCTGTATAATCAAAAGTGGTAGCGTCGTTAAAATACAAATCGGAATAAGGCATTCCAAATGTTAGTTCTGAACGTTCAATGTAATAACCTGACACTTGATTGTCCCAATTGATGTATTCATTCCAAATCAATCGATGTTCGTAGGGAAATTGCTCTCCTTCCAGCAAAATACTACATTGCTCTTTGCAAGGAGGGAAGGTATTACCACAATCATCAGTAACAAAAATGTTGTAGCAATAAGATGTTTCGTTGGTATAAACTTTTTCATCGGTAAAACTATTCGATGCGTAGTTCTTCAATTGTGCAATGTCTTCCCAGCTACAAGTGTCACAACTTAATTTACGTTGTATATGTAATGTCGCTGAATAAAAATCAGGATTGTTTTTCCAAGTTATACTAATCTGATTATGATTAGTAACCGAAACGCTGATAATTTCAGCAATCTTTACAAAGCTACTATCACCGCTACATAACGTATCTGATACGGGACCTTCTTCTCCACAACGATTGGTTCCGGTGATGTAATAGCAATATTTATTTGTTGAGTTGTTGTTAGCGGTGGAGTCGTAAAGCGTTGTTGCTTTTGAATAATTCCCAATTTGCGTAAACGGACCACCGTTAGTACTTCTGTAAATAGTAAAGTGGTCGAAAAGTCGGTTGATGATCGTGTTATCATTCGCAATTGTTAATGCGATGGTGTTATTATCCGTTGCTTGAAGACAAATAAGGTTTTGTGAAGCAATTATTGGTGTCGGCTTGACAAGTATCGTGAATTTTCCAATGGATGTCATTGGTAGAGGACAGCCATTGTCTGTCAACTCATAAACTATTGTGTAGGCAGAATCTCTTCCTTGATTACAAGCTGTGTTCCA
>JBDKGQ010000240.1:0-3898 GCA_039798145.1 Bacteroidota bacterium | reverse complement strand
GAAAATCATGAGTGATTTATATGCCCCGTTTGTACGTCAAGGGAATCCGATTTATTTCATGGATGAGCGTTCATCAGAGTTAACAAAGTATGCAGCTAACGCATTCCTTGCAACAAAAATCACTTTCATGAATGAGATTGCAAATCTTTGCGAGCGCGTAGGTGCTAATGTTGATTCGATACGAATTGGAATTGGCTCTGACGATAGAATTGGAAAACGATTTTTATTTGCTGGAATCGGATATGGTGGAAGCTGCTTTCCGAAAGATGTGCAAGCTTTAGCAAAAACATCAAACGAATATAACTACGATTTTCAGATTTTAAATTCGGTGATGACTGTTAACGAAAAACAGAAAACAACCATCGTAGAAAAAATCAAATCGTTTTACAACAATCAAATCGAAGGAAAGAAATTCGCATTATGGGGATTAGCTTTTAAACCAGATACTGATGATATTCGTGAGGCACCAGCATTATACATCATTCGTGAATTATTAGCAGCAGGAGCTACGATTTCTACTTTTGATCCTGAGGCTATGCCAAACGTGAAAAAATTATTAGGTGATAAAATTGAATTCACCAATGATCAATACGATGCTTTAAATGGAGCAGACGCTTTAATCATTGCAACTGAATGGTCAGTTTTCAGAACACCTGATTTTGAAAAAATGAATGGCTTGATGAAGTCGAAAGTAATATTCGATGGAAGAAATTTATACGACTTACAACGAATGAACGATTTAGGTTATTATTACAACAGCGTTGGTAGAGACGTGGTAAAATCAAACTAATTACAATGGAAAAGAAAAGAGTTTTAATTACGGGCGCTGCAGGATTTTTAGGTTCTCACTTATGCGATCGTTTTATTCGTGAAGGATTTGATGTTGTTGGAATGGACAACCTTATTACTGGCGATTTAAAAAACATCGAGCACCTTTTTAAATTAAAAGAATTTGAATTCTACCACCATGACGTAAGTAAGTTCGTTCATGTACCAGGAAGAATTGATTATATTTTACATTTCGCTTCTCCTGCTAGTCCGATTGATTATTTAAAAATTCCTATTCAAACTTTAAAAGTGGGTTCACTAGGAACACATAATCTTTTAGGATTTGCAAAGGTTAAGAAAGCGAGAATACTTGTTGCTTCTACGAGTGAAGTTTACGGTGACCCTACAGTGCATCCTCAAACAGAAGATTATTGGGGTAATGTAAATCCGATTGGACCTCGTGGTGTTTATGATGAAGCAAAACGTTTTCAGGAAGCGATTACAATGGCTTATCATACCTATCATAATCTTGAAACAAGAATTGTGAGAATCTTTAATACTTATGGTCCGCGTATGCGCCTGAATGATGGACGTGTATTACCTGCGTTTATCGGACAAGCTTTGCGTGGTGAAGACTTAACTGTATTTGGTGATGGATCACAAACACGTTCGTTTTGTTATGTAGATGATTTGATTGAAGGAATCTATCGTTTGTTGATGAGTGATTATGTTTACCCAGTTAACATTGGTAATCCTCAAGAAATTACTATTCGTGAATTTGGTGAAGAGATTATCAAGTTAACAGGCACGAAGCAAGAATTAATTACGAAGCCATTGCCACAGGATGATCCTAAGCAACGCAAACCAGATATATCAAGAGCAAGAGAAATTTTAGGTTGGGAACCGAAAGTAAGTAGAGAAGAAGGATTACGAATCACTTACGAATATTTCAAAAATCTTCCTCCTGAAGAGTTAAATAAAACAGCACATCGTTTCGCATAAAAATAAAAACATGGATTACTCAGTACACCCTTCTGCTATCGTTGATGAAGGATGCAAAATTGGAAAAGGAACTAAGATCTGGCATTTCTCGCACATCATGCCGAATTGTGAAATTGGAGAGAATTGCAATATCGGACAAAATGTAGTTGTATCGCCGCAAGTAATTTTAGGCAACAATGTAAAAGTTCAGAATAATGTTTCCATCTACACAGGTGTTATTTGTGAAGATGATGTTTTCTTAGGTCCAAGTATGGTTTTCACAAATGTGATTAATCCGCGTAGTGCAGTTAACAGAAGAGATCAATATTTAAAGACTACAGTAAAAAGAGGTGCATCAATTGGTGCTAATGCAACGATTGTCTGCGGACATGATATAGGCGCGTTTGCTTTCATTGGTGCAGGTGCGGTGGTAACGAAGAACGTCCCTGACTATGCATTAGTGATAGGAAATCCTGCGCGTCAAACAGGCTGGATGAGTGAATACGGACATAAACTAAAATTTGATGCTGAAGGCATTGCTGTTTGTCCGGAGAGCAATGAAAAATACCAGCTTAAAAATAATTTAGTAACCAAGTTATAAAATGAGAGATTATCAGAATAGCAAAATAAAATTTGCAGTTATAGGTTGTGGACATATTGGTAAGCGACATGCTGAAATGATTCGTCGTAATGAGGAAGCTGAATTAGTTGCGATGTGCGATGTGCGAGCAAAAGAAGAATGTGGTTTAGAAAGTTTTGAAGGCGTTTCTTTTTATCAGTCAGCGGATGAGATGTTAAAGAATCATCCTGAAATTGATGTAGTGAATGTTTGTTCTCCAAATGGATTACATGCAGAGCATTCGTTAAAGGCACTTGAATTTCAAAAGCATGTTGTTTGTGAAAAGCCAATGGCTATCAACAAAGCTGATTGCGAGAAAGTAATTTATAAAGCACTACAAGTTTCAAGAAATGTATTTGGGGTAATGCAGAACCGTTACTCTCCTCCTTCTGCATGGTTAAAAGATGTGATTTCAAATAATCGCTTAGGAGAAATTTACATGGTTCAATTAAATTGCTTTTGGAATCGTGATGAGCGTTATTACACAGGAAAAAACTGGAAAGGTTCAAGTTGATTTAGATGGCGGTACTTTGTTTACACAGTTTTCTCACTTCATCGATATCATGTATTGGGTGTTTGGAGATATTACTGATATCAACGGTGTATTTGCAGACTTTAATCACGAACAATCAACTTCGTTTGAAGATTCAGGAATTGTAAATTTCAAATTTGTTAACGGAGGAATGGGATGTATTAACTACTCTACTTCTGTCTGGGATAAAAATTTAGAAAGCAGTATTACTGTAATAGGTAGCAATGGAAGTATTAAAGTAGGCGGACAATATATGAATGAAGTGGAATATTGCCATATCAAAGATTATGTAATGCCTGAATTGCCTCCTGCAAATCCTGCAAACGATTACGGTCATTACAAAGGATCTGCAGCTAACCATCATTACATCATCGAGAATGTAATCGATACGCTGAAAGAAAGAAATACAATGACAACAAATGCACTTGAAGGTTTGAAAGTAGTTGAAATCATCGAGCGTATTTATTCATTAAGAAAAATCAATAAAAAAGAAATCCGTTTCAATCATGTATAACGAGTTAATTAAAAAAGAAAAAAAGCTTGCGGTAATTGGATTAGGTTATGTCGGCTTGCCAATAGCGTTAGAATTCGCGAAGAAAATATCTGTAATCGGATTTGACATCAACGCGCAACGTGTTGATATGATGCGTAACAAAATTGATCCATCAGGAGAATTAGAAAGTAGCGCGTTTGATAATTGCGATATCCAATTTACGGATTCGTTAGATGTATTGAGAGAAGCAAACTTTTTTATTGTTGCAGTTCCTACTCCTATCGACGATCATAACTTACCAGATTTAAAACCATTATTAGGTGCGAGTAAATCAATTGCTGCGGCTCTTAAGAAAGGTGATTATGTGGTTTATGAGTCGACGGTTTATCCAGGATGTACAGAAGATGATTGCATTCCCGTATTAGAAGATATTACAGGATTAAAATACATTACTGATTTCAAAGTTGGTTATTCTCCTGAGCGTATTAACCCAGGTGATAAAGAA
>JBDKGQ010000239.1:0-2980 GCA_039798145.1 Bacteroidota bacterium | reverse complement strand
TTTTTAACCCAGCCATAATGATATATAAAAGCATCAATAGGCTTTACATTTAACTTTCTATTATCAATTCTAAATCCTTGAGCATCTTTATAAGAATAGACACCGATCTTATTTCGAACGATACGAATCTCATGACGATACCATTTGCGTGAATTACCTATATACTGATAACTTCCATAAAAATGTCGGTAGTTGAATAGCAAGCCTTCTACTTTCAAATCATCTTTGTAGCGAAGCATTCCATTGCGAATAGCATCATAATCTGCTTCATGAAGCACTTCATCTCCTTGCAAATAAAAACACCAATCAGCATCGTTAGCAACGGCAGCAAGTGCTTTATTTGTCTCGACAGCTAGTATTTTTCCGCCTTCCCGAAGGGAATCATCCCAAACAGAATGAATGATTTTAATTTTAGGAGATCCAATATTTTCAATTAGTCCAAGTGTATCATCAGAAGAATCACCGACACAAACAATCAGTTCATCAACGAGGGGCAGGAGGGATGTGATGGATTCTACAACAGGATAATCGTAACGGACTGCATTACGAATAAAAGTAAATCCTGCAACTTTCATTTTCGATTAGTTACTTCTTTGCATTTGAGAACTCACAAATTTTTCCCACTCTTCTAACTGATGATTTTTCATCACACGAGGGAATTTATTTTGATTACCAATCTTACCCTTGCTTTCCATCCAATTTAAAAATACCTCATGAGGTAATACATCAATGACAATATCTTTTAAAGCAGAAGTTCGCTCAACACGATAATCATCGTTAAGCATCTTTAGCTTCGTATCTATTAAAATTTTTAATTCAACAACATCCACTTTATCATCCGTACCGATAAACCATTTATGAGCAAACATACTTCCATGCTTAATACCAGCAACGGTAAACTCATTAATGCGAATATCTAATTCATCAGAAACCATCTCAATGGCTTTGTTCATATTATCAACCGACAAATGCTCTCCACACAAACTCAGATAATGCTTTGTACGACCAGATATAATAATTTCAGCCTTTTCTACATTGGTAAACTTAACAACATCGCCAATTAAATAACGCCATGCACCTGAACAGGTCGAAAGGAGTAAGGCATATTCTTCATCCACTTTTACTTCGTCAATCAACAACGTTTTTGGTTTTCTTACTAATTCACCATCACCATTAAAATTCTCTTCGTTGAAAGGAACAAACTCGAAAAACAATCCGTTGTTCGTCACTAACTTCATTGAACGATTATCCTGTTCATCCTGATAAGCGATAAATCCTTCAGACGCTAAATAAGTCTCAATACACGTTAATGGTTTAGCAACTAACGAATCGAAACTTTTGCGATAAGGCTCAAATGAAACACCACCATGCACGTAAATGGTGAGGTTGGGCCATAACTCATGAATGTTTTTTAATTGATAACGCTCGATGATTTTCTCAAGCAACAACTGACACCAAGCAGGGACACCTACTAAAATACCAATATCCCATGTAGGAGCCGTTTCAACAATCTCTTCAAGCTTCGTTGACCAATCTGTTTCACTTGCTATTTTCTTTCCTGGCTTGTAAAAATGCTGAAACCAAAAAGGAATTTTACTCGCTGTAATTCCACTTAAATCACCTTCAAAATAAGAGCCTTTTTGATTCAAGTGCGTACTACCACCTAACATCAAAATACCCTTCGAAAAAATATCATCTGGTAAGCCCTGATAACCACCTAAAGAAATTATCTGACGCAAACTGGTACGCTGTATGGCCTTTACCATTTCACGCGTAACAGGTATATGCTTACTCGAACTTTCACTCGTACCGCTGCTCAACGCAAAGTACTTTACTTGTCCTGGCCAACATACATTCTCTTGATGATGCAAGGCTTTATTCCACCACTGTGCGTAGATGGAATTATAATCGTGAACAGGAACTGTAGCTCTGAATTTATTGACAAAATTGCGAGAGTTTACCATATTGGAGAAGTTGTAGTTCTGACCGAACATGGTAAACTCCGATTTACGCAATAGTTTTTTTAATTCTTTTTTCTGGTAGAATAAAGGAGTCTTTTCTGAACGACGAATTTTATGACGTAGTTCGATTCCTTTTTTGATAATGCTTGCCAGAATAGCCATGGTTTCTGTTAAAGATTTAACTTTTACAATTACATGTTTTTGATAATCTCGTCGCCGAACTCAGAGCACTTTAACATTGTTGCTCCTTCCATCAAACGATGAAAATCGTAAGTTACACGCTTAGCAGCGATGCTCTTTTCGATACCACTGTACATTAACTGAGCAGCTTCTAACCAACCTAAATGTTCCATCATCATTGCTCCAGATAAAATCACAGATCCTGGATTTACTTTATCTTGATTAGCATACTTAGGAGCAGTTCCGTGAGTCGCTTCGAAAATAGCATGTCCTGTTACGTAGTTGATATTGGCACCCGGTGCAATACCGATTCCACCAACTTGCGCTGCTAATGCATCTGATAAATAATCACCATTCAAGTTCAATGTAGCAATTACATCGAAATCTTCAGGACGCGTTAATACTTGTTGTAATGCGATATCAGCAATTGCATCTTTCACTAAAATTTTTCCTGATGCTAATGCTGCTTTTTGCTCATCGTTAGCAGCTGCTTCACCTTTTTCTTTCTTTGTTTTTTCCCACTGCATCCAAGTGTAGCACTTATCACCGTACTTACTTTCTGCTAAAGCATAACCCCAATCGCGGAAGCCACCTTCAGTAAACTTCATGATATTTCCTTTGTGAACGATGGTTACTGATTTTCGTCCGTGACGAATAGCAAATTCAATTGCTGCACCCACTAAACGCTCAGTACCAACTTTACTTACTGGCTTAATACCGATACCAACATTCACTGATGTAGCATCAGCACTAGTATCAGCACCTGCAGTTTTTAAATAAGCCTCTGCTTTCTCTGCAGTACCAAAACGGATTTTATTAAACTCTTTCGGAAATTCTTT
>JBDKGQ010000238.1:0-3006 GCA_039798145.1 Bacteroidota bacterium | reverse complement strand
AAATTCATAGGATTAAGTTTTGAGTCATTACCATTTGAATTTCCTTTCGCATCTAGTCCTGCAATGGCAATAGCTATTTTAATTATTCCATTGGTAGATACATTTAGAATTTTCCTGGTGAGAATTCTAAATGGAAAATCACCTTTCGAAGCCGATAGAAATCACATTCACCATAACTTACTTGATTTAGGTTTAACACATCGAGAAGCAGCTTTAACGTTGTATGTAATTAATATTGCTTTCATCACTACTGCTATGTTACTTCGTAATATATCAAGTCTGATTTTACTTTATATCTTGCTTGGTATGGCCGTATTGTTTTGCGTTGCGCCTTATTTTTTGAAAATGCTTATTCGTCCGCGACAAGATTCTGTTAATATAGCTGAATAAATCTCTTCATAGTTTATTCACTTTTTTTTAATCTTTTTCCCTAAATTTGTCACTGAGGCATTTCGAACTTGCTTGTAATAAACTGAATATCAGTTTATGTGTAAGATTCTTGAAAAATGTAGTACATCTCAAAGTTGTTAATTACTTAAAGCCTCTCTCAGTTTCAAGTGTTTAATCTATTATCCAACCTAGTAAAGCAGAATGTTTTCATTGAAAAAGTTAAGTAGTGTGTTCTTCGTGATTTTCTTTTGTCTGTTAGGCAAAACTTCTTCAATTGCACAAGTAACCGACTCAACTCAAAACATTACAGCTATTTCAAGTATGTTGGATAGTCTTGTTACATTAAACCACGTGGTTCGCTTCAATTGTTTAGACGCTAATTGCTTTAATTCGAGCATGGCTAATACTGGAGTGATTCCTTATTTTTCGGATGAAGAGTATGTTGAGAGAATGGCAAAAATTTCTTGTCCTATTCCACTTTCATACAACCGTTATGTAAAGGATTTTATCGATTTGTACGCTTATAAAAGAAGAGCGTTAACACAACGTGTGATGGGACTTTCCAACTTATATTTCCCGATGTACGAAGAGGTATTAGATAAAGAAGGACTTCCTTTAGAGTTTAAATATTTATCGATTATTGAATCAGCACTTAATCCGGTTGCGGTATCGAGAGTAGGTGCAACTGGCTTATGGCAGTTTATGTATTCTACTGGAATTATTTACGATTTGAAGGTGAATTCATTTACGGATGACCGTCGTGATCCAGTGAAATCAACTTATGCAGCTTGTAAATATTTCAAAGACATGTATTCCATTTATGGCGATTGGTTACTTGTAATTGCGTCTTATAATTGCGGAGCAGGAAACGTGAATAAAGCCATAAAGCGTTCTGGGGGGAAGAAGAATTTTTGGGAAATCATGCAGTTTTTACCTGCAGAAACGAGAAGTTATGTTCCAGCATTTATTGCAGTAACATACGTTATGAATTATTCGCGCGAGCACAATTTATATCCGATTACACCCGCTTATTCTTACTTTCAGGTAGATACGATCAATGTAACCAAGCAGGTCAATTTTAATGTGCTTGCTAATCAAATCGACTTACCGTTGGATGTAATTTCATTCTTGAATCCAATTTACAAGAAGAACTATATTCCGGATACAGAAGAGCGTTATACACTTCGCTTACCTACTAATAAAATTGCCCTTTACATGGCAAAGGAAGAGCAGATATTAGCTTTATCTACGCCGCCGCCAAAGCCTGTGATGCCTGTTGCTAAAGTGATTGTTCGTGATACATCGATTTCTGATAGTACGGCAATAGCTCAACAAACAGATTCGTCAAGTGTAAATACTACGGAACAGCCAGAAGTAAAAACGCAATATAAATACGTCGACAAAAAAGTTGTAAAGACGCATATTGTTCGAAAGAATGAATCGGTTGCCTCTGTGGCGGCATTGTATAATATGACTTCAGCTGAACTAAAGCGAATGAATCGTTTGCGTTCGAGTAAACTTCTGAAAGGACAAAGGTTATCGGTTAATACTACTGTAAAAGTGAAAGTGCCTGTTGAGAGCAATCAGGCTATCAATAAGCCAAAGCCGACGCAAAACAATGTTGCCGTGGTTGATACTAATGCAAAGGACTCAAGTATTAAAACGGCGAATGTGGAGGATAAAACGGACACAACAACGGTAGCTAAAGTTGATCAAACAACACAGGTTAAGCAGCCAAAATACGTATATCATCTAGTTCAACCTGGTGATACCTTGTGGAATATTGCTAAAAGATACAATGGTGTTACAATCGAAATGATTAAGAATATCAATAATTTAAGGTCGTCGCAATTGAAGGTTGGTACCAAATTAAAAGTTTTAGTGAGTGGTTAATTAACAAAACACTTTTTATTTAAGTGTAAAAGTTGTAAATTTGCCCCGCGAAAGTTGATTGACCGATGGTGTAATGGCAACACTGCAGATTTTGATTCTGCCTTTCAAGGTTCGAATCCTTGTCGGTCAACAGCAATAAAAGAGAGCCCCGTTTTCGGGGCTTTCTTATTTAATATCAGTAGGCTAAAGTTTAATTTAAAAACGCTTCAAGGCGCTTTTTTAGGTCTTGAGCCAATTCAAAGCCAGGCATTCGCCATTCCATACTCCCTTCTTTAAAGATCATTAAAGTAGGAACGCTCATAATTGAAAAGTGCTTTTGAAGTGTTGGGTTTTTATCAATATCAATTTTACAAATCACAACTGTTGATGGAAGGTCTTTATCCAACTCCGATAAAATTTCATCCAGCATCTTACAGGGCTCACACCAATCCGCGTAAAAGTCAACTAAAACTAACGGGTGTTGTTTTGTAAATTCTTCCAGCGAATTTAAATCTTCAAAATCGTTTTTAATAATCATTGCTCATCAACTAATTCAACGGTGGAGGAAGGTTTTAAAAGTGTCCATGCGAACATGGTAAATATGGATAGAGCAATTAATTTAATTAATACCGACATCATCATACCCGTATTAAAAGAAATCAAAATGTAATTACTCACTTGCCATAACACAACGCTTGCTAATATTATTGAAATGCAAACGGTGATGTTATAAGGAATCGGATA
>JBDKGQ010000237.1:0-3019 GCA_039798145.1 Bacteroidota bacterium | reverse complement strand
CAATAAACGTTTGTAAATATTTAATGTCGTTTAATATTGAATTTAACAAAAAAGGGAGGCTAAGCCTCCCAACTATCTACAATTCAAAAACTATCAATCCCTCTTTTTTACATATTTAAGATTCCTTACACATCGAACCGAAAATCCAAGATTCTTCGATGTTTTAAATCGATCGATATTACTATTAAAATAACTTAATAATCTACCGTATGCTTCGGCATTAGAAGATGCTGTAGCTGTCCACCAATATCCGTAAGCACCAACATCATTACACTTACCATCAACGCTTTTATTACCTCCGGAAAACCCTAAAAAGTTGGCTGTACCAGTTGCTCCAGTATTTGGACTAGCCCAATGCGTAATTCCAATCTCTTTTAACTGGCCACCTGCTACTTCGCTTTGTACACGCTTTAATTCAGTTGTATCAGCATAGTCATCTAAATACTTAACCATTGCATTCCAGTCTGTATCTTTTCCCACATGCCAACCTACAGGACATAATCCTGCTGGATTTGCTACTGCGTACCAGTTATACAATAAACCAAAGGCATTTTCTTTTATAGTGTCATTATCATATACCGCACAAGCCCCTGTTTTGTTTAATCCCCATTGTGCATTCGTAAGGTTTTTAGCAATCAACTTTCCATTTCTATATTTTCTAGTCCTAAGATTTTCTTGCAACCATACTTGATCACCTATCACAACCGTATGATAAATATTACCATCTACATCTTTAACTAATGTAGGAATTGAATCGTCTTTACTAATCTCTTTAAGTTTCGATTGAGCAGCTAATGGATCAGAAGTAAATAATAACTGAATAAAAACTAAAACAAAGAATGTGGAATATTTCTTCATAATTTAATAAATTTAATGACAAATATACATTCACTAACGAAAAAACAGTTACAATGATTGTTTATAATTTTGAACAATCCAATGTAAATTAGACATTGAAGAATTTAATGGCAAAGTTCTTATTAAATTACTTTTAAACTATTAAAATCACGTTGTAACCAATTACTTTCAGGATAATAAGCCTTTCTATCTATCGTATGAATCGCATAGGCATGTCTCGACTTACCACTTGTATTTGGATTACTGTAATGAGGCAAATAACCATCTAACACGATACATGTTCCCTTTTTCACTTCCAACGGAATCATGCCCTCCAAACTCATTGGTGACCCATCTAATATTTCCATTTCAGTGCCACCTCCCTCCTTTCGTTTGAACCAAGAGCGCAACGATGTTTTATGTCCTCCTGGCATTGCCCACATACATCCGTTTTCAATTGTAGCATCTTCTAACGCATACCAAAATCCAATGCAGGATGCAGGTTCCGTATATAAGAAACTCGCATCTTGATGCACATCAACTACCCCACCTATTTTTGCATGCTTAAAGATATACATGCTTTGAATGACTAACCAATCTTCCAATTCTAAATCAGCAGCCAACTTTTTCATTTGAGGCGAACGCGTAAAATCATTAAAGACCTCATCCAAATCATGCATCGCATGACCTATTTTATTCAAAGAGTGAAATACATCATTTCTCAATTCACCATTCTCATCAAACGCATCCTTTTCAAAGAAGAATGAAATATTTCCTCCTGAATTTAAAAAATACTCATCACTTGTTTTTGTTTGTTCTGATGTTTGAAAAATGGAAGCATGTCCTTTATAATCAAACTCACGAGATAATTTCTCAGCGTGAGCCATTAATGCATCACATGCTTCGTTTGTATTGAAGTCAGGAAGAATGATAAATCCATCTTCAAGAAACTTTTCTCTTAATGTCATTATTGCACGCTTACTTTTTGAATTGAAATACCTTTCTCTGTCTTTACTTTCACAAAGTACATTTGCTTTGCAACATTGGTCAAGTTTATTTGCGTTTGATAAACAGATGATGTATTTGTTTCATTAGATGAATACACTTCTTTTCCATGGATGTCCACCACCGTTACATTCACTTTTCCGATTGCATCTTCTGCTTTTAAAGTAAATGATCCATTATTAGGATTTGGAATTACTGAAATATTTATCGACTTATTCATCTCATCTATGCCAGTTATCTGGAAGATGCGCTTAGTAGCAATATCATCCGAAGCATTTGCATCACCTGTCTTAGTTACTAAAGCATGAATAGTGTAGTCATTTACAATTGACAAATCAGCTGTCTGACTAAATGTAAATTCTAAACTATCGCCTGCTAATATTGTAGTATTGATTGTATCTGTCACAATCAAATTGCCATTCACAAAACAACTTACTTCTGGTTGAACTAAATCAATTGACCCTGTATTCTTAATCATCACTTTTATCACCTCATTAGCTGATAATTGAGGAGCAAATGAAGGTGCAGTAATTCTTGCAGCTGTCGCATTGATATAATCAGAGAAGTTTTGAGCTGAGTCGCTGCTTTCAACAACATACGCATGAATTCTAAAATAAGGCTCTGTATGACTACCGCCATTATAACCTGTGTTCAATGCATTCGTATAGGTTTGAAGTGTGTAACCAATAGAAGAAGTCGTTCCTGGGGTAATGCTACCCGTTAGATTGTTCTCGATTGGAGTTACACCTTGACCAGGACACCATCCAGCCCTTGAAAGCGTCCAAGTTCCGCTTTGATTCGCACAGGAGTTTTGACCGCAATTATTCTTCCATACATTATGACTAAATGCAGTTGAACCATTTACCTTCACACTATGTGTAGCATTATAAAATTCGGCAGCATTACTTGTATTACCTTGGCCGTGACCAGTTATTGTCATTCTTAAATTAGAAGTTTTTGTTTTTGCTTCAAATGGAATATTGAAGTTTGGTAATGTATAAGGAATATTTGGATCACCGTAAATATGATAATCGGTATTCCAAAGCGGAGTGATTTTTTGGAAAGGATAAGGATTTGTTCCTCCAATAAATTCAAAAGTTACTTTTAATAACCAACCTGAAGCACCCCATACTTGTATGAACGATTGCAACTTCTGCTTTCCAACCAATAATGTTTT
>JBDKGQ010000236.1:0-3033 GCA_039798145.1 Bacteroidota bacterium | reverse complement strand
CTTCGCTACACACTACACCGCAACTCCCCAATTAATATTCATATCTCCGCAACTTTCTCCCACTATAAATTAAAAGTAGCAAGAGGCAAAATGTGTGGCAACTCCCCAATAAATATTCATATCTCCGCAACTTTCTCCCACTATAAATTATAAGTAGCAAGAGGCAAAGTGTGTGAGGCCCTCATCAGAATCGCGGTGTAGTAGTGCGGAGCACACTACACCGCAACTCCCAAATTAATATTCATATCTACGCAACTTTCTCCCACCAAAATTCAAAAGTAGCAAGAGGCAAAGTGTGTGAGGCCCTCAACAGAATCGCGTACTTCGACTACGCTCAGCACGCTTATTTCTCCTACAATTTATAGATATTCCGTTTGCTGAGCGGAGTCGAAGCAAACGTGTCTCTCCACAATTTATAATTAATCAGTTTGCTACGCTCAGCACGCTAATTTCTCCAACAATTTATAGATATTCCGTTTGCTGAGCGTCCCGAAGCATCGGGATCGAAGCAAACGTGTACTAATTAAAATTCAACAATAAAACTATTTGTTTTTTCAAGCAAATTCACCGTATATTTGCAGAGGCTAAGAAGTTTAACGTTTGCATATCTCATCTCCTGATGGGTGATGTCAGTACTGACACGGGGACGTTTGGATTTTTTAGCTTTTTATTTTTGATATAAATCAATTATAGATTCATACTTTTCTACTAAAGCATCATAGTACCTGCTTTCGTTTTTGATTAATTTTCTCTGAATGGCCCATATTAAGTAATCAACAATACTTAACTCATGCATTTCTTTACTTGGAACGATCTCTAATTTATAATTTATTAGTTTTTCAGATTTTAAGGCCTTTTTTACAGCTTTCTCAAAATGCAAAATCGAATTATTTCCTCTTCGTGAAAGGTAAATCATATAGTTATTGTTGACTTTGTTCTTAAAAACAGCATCCAATAAATGATGTAAAACATCAAAGTAAAATTCCGTAGAATTGTTATTATGCTTTCGATTAAAAATCTCAATATTTTTTCTTGCAATAACAACATGTGCCCTAAATCCATCTAAGCCTCTAATTAACTCAAAAAACTTTGCACGAATTTCTGGATGATCCGACCTTGCATGTACATACCATCCTTTTTGAGTGGCAATAGATGGTATTGAATTATAAAGTTTATCAGCTTTAATCTCACTGATAAAATTTAAGACCTCTTGACTTAATTTCTTTCGATTATTTGTTTCAATTAATCCAATTATCAAATAGGGTTGAAAACCATCATTATCAATAATTATCCTTTTTCCATTGGCATAAAAAAACGGATCTCCACTTTCATCTATAAATAAATATGATTTTGTCATCAAGTACAATCAAAGTGTAAAATTACATTTCGAAGTAGGTTCAAAAAAGCATTTTGTTGATGTGTGAATAACTTTTAATCTCAAAAAAAGGATATAAAAATTCTCAAATTAACACACCATTACACTTTGAAACAGAGTAGGCAGAGAAGCACTCACAAATTCATTTTCAATCACGCCCTGATTCATCGGTAGCGGGAGCACATTATCAAATTATCAAATTAACACATTATCAAATTAGCAAATTTTCAAATTAGCACATTACTCCACCATATTCCCCATATTGTACTTCAACATCAATACACTTTTTTGTTGCTTTGTTTGAATGTCGACAAGTTTGAGGCGGGCGTTAATCATGTTTGTTTCGCGAGTGTTGACTAAGAACAAAGAACTTTCTCCCGTTTCGAATAAGGTGTTTTCAGCATATAATAGTTGCTCGTAACCTCTTACAGTTTGTTGATAGGAAACAATTTGTTCATTCAATAATTTTAATTCCTGTCGACCAGCTAAAATTTTATTGGTGATGATATTCGTCTTGCGCTCCCTTTCGTAGCCTGCATCTTGCAATTTAATCTTTGCTAGTTGTAAACTTCCTCTTTCTTTTCTCAATAACACCGGAACAGCGAATGAAAATCCCCATTTATAGTTGTTCAGATTATACGTTAATGCTTCACTGTTAGTAGAGGCATAACTCAATGCATTGTAATTAACATTTAATACTGGCTTTAACTGTTCCTGTTTCCAACGCTTATCAAATTCCAGCGATTCAATTTTATAGTTAGCTAAGTTGATATGCGGATTTTGTCTTAATACATCATCTAAATCACCTTGCATATTTAGTGTGATAACAGGTAGTGATAGGGATGGGGTAGTGCCTTCGCTAATTAATAATGGTAGCTCATCTTCCGTCCATAGATATGCGGATATTTCATAGCTGCGCTTAATAAACTCTAATCGAGCTTGCTCTTTACTTAGATATCGTTCTTGTAATTGTACACTTGCTTCGAGCGTATCGAGCATTGGTCGATCTCCAAAGGTGGCACTGCTCTTAATTCCTACAAAGCGTTGTTGATTTACAGCATAAACCTCTTCAAGCACTTTAAAATTCTGATAGCTTTGAAACCAATTCCAATACGCTGTTCCAGCCTCAAGCAATAAATCATTCAACATCAAACGCTGTTCTTCTACTGTTGATTTACGATAGACTTCTGCCTGACGAAAAGCATTTCGACGTTGATCAAATAATAATCCTTGTAAAACAGGAACTGAAACACCTACCTGATATAAGCCCGCATCTGGTGTTTTTGATTCAGGATTAAAAAAATCGCCATAGGTACTATTGTATCCTGATTTAATATCGACACCAGCCCATGTAGGAATAGAGATGCCTGTATTGAAGTATTGAAAATATTCTTTCTGTCCGTAATATTTTTCATCTAACGTACTCGAAATTTTAGGATCAAAACTTCCTCGTGCGCTTAGCATATTTGCTTTTCCTTCATTCACTTTTAATTGCGCTTGCTTAGCAACGGGATGAAAATTCTTTACATAGTAAATAAACGTATCAAGATTTAAAACAACCGTTGAGTCGCTCGCTTTTCCTGAGAGTGATATCAATAATAAAAATGCTATGAGTCTTAATTTCACTTTGATTTGGTTTTAGTTTTTGTCTCTTTAGG
>JBDKGQ010000235.1:0-3332 GCA_039798145.1 Bacteroidota bacterium | reverse complement strand
CGTTCAGCCATCTTCATACCTGCAATAGCATGTGGAAGCTCTGTATCTTCTTCAGCAACTTTACCAATATCGTGTAATAAACCTGCACGCTTAGCTAACTTCACATTCAAGCCTAACTCAGCAGCCATCAACGCACAAAGATTTGCTACTTCGCGCGAGTGTTGTAATAAATTTTGTCCGTAAGATGAACGATATTTCATTCTACCAACCATACGAATTAACTCTGGTGCTAATCAGTGAATTACTAAATCGATTGCCGTGCGCTTACCGATCTCAATAATTTCTTCGTCTAACTGACGACGAACTTTCGTTACTACTTCTTCAATTCTTGCAGGGTGAATACGTCCGTCGGATACTAACTGATGTAACGCTAAACGCGCTAACTCTCTTCTTACCGGATCAAAACCAGAAAGGATAATTGCTTCTGGAGTATCATCCACAATGATTTCAATTCCTGTTGCTGCTTCTAATGCACGAATATTTCTTCCTTCACGTCCGATTACACGACCTTTTACTTCATCATTATCAATATGGAAAACAGTCACTGCATTTTCAATTGCATGCTCTGTAGCCACACGTTGAATCGTTTGAATAACGATACGCTTCGCTTCTTTATTAGCAGTTAATTTTGCTTCGTCGATAGAGTCCTTAATAAACGACATTGCTTCTGTTTTAGCTTCTGCTTTTAAAGCTTCTACTAATTGTGCTTTTGCATCTTCTGCTGATAGTCCTGCAATTTTCTCTAATGCATGAACCTGCTTTTGATGTGCTTTCTCTAACTCTTCCTTACGGCGATTGATGACTTCTAACTGAGCATTTAAGTTCGTTTGAATCGTTTCAACTTCCGTTTGCTTTCTCTTGTTTTGCTCTAATTGCTGATTAAGGGTAGTTTCTTTTTGTTTGATTCTGTTTTCAGCAGCTAAGATGGCTTTATCTTTTTCAGTGATATGCTTCTCATACTCTGTCTTCATTTGATAAAAGCGATCTTTCGCTTCCATCGTTTTATCTTTCAGATACAATTCGCCTTTCGCCTGTGCTTCTTTAATAATTGCTTGTGCTTTTTCTTCTGCAGCAGCAACAATTCCGTTGTTGTTTTTTCTGGTAACTATAAATGTTAATACTCCGCCTACTGCAAGTCCCGCAAGTGCGAGTATGATAGAAATTGGTTCCATAATTTAATTTTTGTTTGTTTATATAGTGATTTGTCTTGCGACAATAATTGCTTTTTTATCGAAGCTCCGCATCCACCCTGGGAGAATTAAAACCCATTAGATAGGGTCGGAGTACACCCCATTGATTCATGCTTTCCTTGCGGACATGCAATTGGCAACGCAAAATGCCTCCTAAGTGTTTGAATGTTGATTTTAATCTGCGACCAGAATGGTATGCGGATCTTCTAACTATTTTTTATCCCTTTTCGGGTGATGATCAAAGAACGAAGAACTATTGATTATCAGGCCCGAAAGCAGTCACCAATTCAGAAAGCTTAGTCAGCTCACTCGCCAACTCTTGTTCTTTCTTATCTCTATTGTTGTTGGCAGTAATAATATCTGCTGCCTGTTGTAACGCACACATCGCCAAAATATCCTGAGGCTCCTTTAAATTGAAAGACGATTGATAGGTTTTAAGTTGCTCAGCAACCTTCGCAGCTGCTTTTTGCAAGATTTCAACCTGATCCTCTTTCACCTTGAGGGGGTAGGACTTATTGGCAATTTGTACCTGTATAGAGACGGTTTTGCTCACCTTTTAATCTTTGTTCAACAACGACAAACAACGGTCGATTTCGCGTAAGTAGTTGTTAATTTGAATTTTAAGCTCTCGGGTTTCCGTTTTCTCCGGTACCGCTAAAGCCTGTGCTAATTTAATTGTTTTCAACTGTTCTTTTAGTGCCTCACACTCATTAATTGCAACTTCTTTTTCAACCTGCAACTGTTCATTTTGTGATGCCAGTTTTGAATTCTCTTTCTGTAATTTATGATGCTGCTCCACCGCCAATTTTATTTGCGATTTCAACTTTTGTATTTGATCCATTACAGAATTCATAAATCAGTGATTTTGAACAATGAAACAAATGTAATTGAATATATGGTTTTAACCAAAAAATTGCGTTTATTTATCGGAAGTGGAAATATTATTCTATTTTCATAGCCCGTATGATGCTTCGAAATAACTTCTTTTATTCATTGGTCTGCCTCTTTTTAGGGATTACTTTTTCTTCATTAGGACAAAATAGTAAGCCCGATTTTAGATCGCCGGTGGATATTCCGATTTCACTGGCGGGCAATTTTTGTGAAATCAGACCCAATCATTTTCATTCGGGAATCGATATCCGAACAAACGGAAAGGAAGGCTTACCCATCTTCGCAATTGGTGATGGATATGTTTCAAGAATCAAGGTGAGTCCAACAGGATTTGGAAGAGTCGTTTATATCAACCATCCCGAAGGATACACCTCCGTTTATGCCCATTTATCTTCTTTCAATTCTCCGTTGGATGCTTTTGTCGACTCCATTCAAAAGGCCAACGAATCATACGATATGGAAGAATTTCCCGATGCCAAAAGATTCAAAGTCAAAAAAGGGGATTGCATAGGATGGAGTGGCAATTCAGGATCGAGTGCTTCGCCACATCTGCATTTCGAAATTCGCGATTTGAAATCGGAAGAACCATTGAATCCGCTGGCATTTTTAAATTATGAAGATTCAATTCCACCAGTGATAAAAGAAATTAGAGCTGTTGAAGTAATGGATGAATATTCTTACCAAGTGTGCGATACTTTAAAAACAAGTCAAGCAAACGATAGCACGATTAATTACTTAAAAGCAGGAAACTATTGTTTTGAAATAATCGGCACCGATAATAGCAATGATTCCTACGGAAACTATTATACAGTTTTAGCAACAACAATTAATGGTGACACCTTAAACTATACTAAATACGACCGATTTAATTTTGATTTTGATGATACACGATTGGTAAATGCATCTATTAATTATGCATCATTGGTCAATTCAAAAACAGAATGGCTCCGATTATACAAGTTACCTGTCAATAAAATTACGCTGGTTAAAAAATCGAAAGCATTACAACTTACTAATCAGCTTCAAACTGTCATTATTAGCGTAGCTGATTTTAATGGTAACACCACTAGCGATACAATTAAATTAATGGGGACCAAAGTTTCTAATTTGACGAGAACTTATGAAGATATCATTTGTCGTTATTACAATGAAAGTTTTACTATTCCTTTTAAATACGGATTCATGAATATCCCTGCTAGCGGAATTGATCAATCACTTTGTTACGAATTAACCGATTACGATACGCTTCCT
>JBDKGQ010000234.1:0-3056 GCA_039798145.1 Bacteroidota bacterium | reverse complement strand
TAATAAACGTTGGTAAAGGCTTAAAAACCGACTAATAGTTTTCTGTCAGCTAATTTTGTCGTGGTCCCGAGGTTTTCTCGGGAATGGTGTTGGCTGTTTTTTTTGATTTTTTGGATGAGCTTTTAGAAAGCCTTTTATTTTGATAATTGGAATGAAGCAAATAATAAACGTTTGTAAATGCTTATTAACCGAATAATAGTTTTCTTTCGACTAATTTTGTTCGCGGGGCGGGGCTGCTATCCCCCTATGGAGTTGGCCGTTTTTTTTTAATTTCTGGATGAGTTTTTAGATTTTTAAATCCTGCAAACATGTTTAACTAAATTTTTTCTGTATCAAAAATCGAATAAATTGAGGCCGTTTTGTTATTAGTAAATTTCTATGTTGGAAATGCCTTCGGTCCCTGAGGGCCTCGAAGGGCGAAGGCGAGAAAAAAGTAGGAGCCTGCCCTAAAGTATTTCACTTTAGGGACTGTACGGCTAGAGTACAATATTTTAAGTTATTCACCCTTCAAAGTCGGAGTCTTATACAAAGCTAATTTCTGATCCCCGATTCTTCGAATAATCTTTTTGCCAATTAAACTATCTTCCGGAGGAATAAAAGCTAATATCTCTGGACGGAAATCATTCATTCCTAAAAGTTAGAAGTCGCCAGTGTCGTTTAGACCAATGCAGCACTCGATTAATTTCAGACTAAAAAAAGCCTCGTCGAGGAGAGTTGGAGTTGGCGTAAGTACAGGCTTAAGGATAACTACTTTGCGAAATCCTCTAGAAAATCCATCTTCAAAAACCGTATTTAAGACTTCAGGCATTGGACCTTCGGGAAGTAGCATTTCATCGGGATTAGCAGTGGAATTGCTCTTCCAAATGATAGTTTGATAGGGAGAATCAGCGAGCGCATGAAGAATAGCTTCCGACTCCGATTTTTCATCGAGCAGAAGGGCTAAACAGCATTTTTTTCTGTATTCTTCCATGTCGGTATTCCTAAAGGTAAACGTTTTTCGATTTGCTTCGTACTACGGCTGCTAAAATAGATGTAAATCGGTTACATTTGTAGCACTAAATTAATATTCGTGAGATTATGTTGCAATTGAACGTTATTCGTGAGAAGAAAGATTTTGTATTAGAACGTTTGGCCATCAAAAATATTGATGCTGCTTCAACGCTCGATAAGGTACTTTCACTTGATGTCGATAAACGAAAAAAACAGACGGAGCTAGAAGGATTGTTAGCAGAGCAAAATGCGATTGCTAAACAAATTGGAGAGTTATTTAAGTCGGGGAATAAAGAAGGTGCTGATGAACTTAAATCGAAGAGCACACAGCTAAAAGAACGAAGTAAAATTCTGGAAGAAGAAGTAGCGAATGCAGAAGTCGCTATCAATGATATTTTAGTTACGCTTCCAAATATGCCTCATACTTCGGTGCCCGCAGGTAAAACGCCAGAGGAGAATGAAGTCGTTTATCAAAGTACGCAAACACTTCCTGTGTTGCCTGATACTGCTGTTCCTCATTGGGAGCTGACGACTAAATATGATATCATCGATTTCGAATTAGGAAATAAAATTACAGGTGCAGGTTTTCCGGTTTATAAAGGACAAGGAGCAAAGCTGCAACGTGCGTTAATCAATTTCTTTTTAGATCGTGCAGACAAAGCAGGTTACTACGAAGTGCAGCCTCCGATTTTAATTAATGCTGATTCAGGATATGGAACGGGTCAGTTGCCTGATAAAGAAGGACAGATGTATCATGTTACGATGGATGGATTTTATCTGATTCCAACGGCAGAGGTTCCAGTAACAAATATTTTCAGAGATGAGATTGTAAAGGCAGAATCGTTGCCAATTAAATACACTGCGTACACTCCTTGTTTCCGTCGTGAAGCAGGTTCTTACGGTGCGCATGTGCGAGGTTTGAATCGTTTGCATCAGTTCGATAAAGTTGAGATTGTTCAGGTAGCACATCCTGATACAAGCTATGCAATTTTAGAAGAAATGAAAGAGTATGTGGCTAGTTTATTACATGAATTAGAATTGCCTTTCCGTACGCTTCGTCTATGTGGTGGCGATATGAGTTTTGCTTCTGCGTTAACGTATGACATGGAAGTATGGTCAGCAGCGCAGCAACGTTGGTTAGAGGTAAGTTCTGTTTCAAACTTCGAAACGTTTCAATCAAATCGATTGAAATTACGTTATCGCGAAGGAAGCAATAAACCTCAGTTAGCGCATACACTAAACGGTAGTGCATTAGCGTTACCTCGTATAGTGGCAGCGATGCTTGAGAATAATCAAACGCCAGAAGGGATTAGAATTCCGAAGGCATTAGTTCCTTACACAGGATTTGAATGGATTAAATAATGCTGAAAAAAATTAAAATACTTTTATTTGTTTTTCTTGTTGCAGGTACATCATCGGTACTCGCGCAGCAATCCAACGCCGAGTTGGCCAATCAGTATTTTAATACAGGCGAGTTTGATAAAGCAATTGTTTACTACGAGAAATATTATCAGCAAGATCCGTATGGTGCATTTGGAAATTATTTGAAATGTTTTCAAGAGCTAAAAGATTTTGAGGGTGCAGAGAAGTTAATCAAGAAGCAACAGAAGAAATTTCCTGGTGATATAAGTTTGCGTATTGAGCTTGGTTCATTATACGAATTAATGGGCGATAGCTTAAAAGCTGATAAGGCCTATGCTGATGTCGTTAAGAATTTACCGAACGATGTCAATCAAATTATTCAAACGGGAAATGCATTTAACCAGCGACAATTATTTAAGTTTTCGCAGCAGACGTATTTACAAGGAAGGAAAATTTTAAAAGGAACGTACCCATTTTCGTTTGAGCTTGCTGATGCCTATGCGCAGGATGGCAAGGCAACTGAAATGTTGAATGAATATGTGGATGCAATAGAATTCAATGCTGCTTATATGCCAAGCGTTCAAACGTTGTTGCAATCAAAAATTATCAATGATTTAAGTGGAAATTTAGCAGATCAATTGCGTCAGGTTTTGTTGCGCAAGATTCAGAAAAATCCGAATACATCTACTTTTAGTGAATTATTA
>JBDKGQ010000233.1:0-4331 GCA_039798145.1 Bacteroidota bacterium | reverse complement strand
GATTCCAGGTTATAGTTATTTATGGAGTGATAATAATGCGCAAACAAATGCAACAGCAACTAATTTGTGTCCTGGAAATTATTCAGTCACCATAACAGACCAGAATGGTTGTACTAAAGTGTTAAATAATCTTGTAGTGAATTATTCCGATAGTGTTCCATATTTTGATGCATATGCCGACGACACTACGCTGTATCAAGGCCAAACTACGCAGTTACATTGTGTTCCTGATACACTTCTATATCAATACAGTTGGACACCATCGCAATATTTATCAAGTAGTACCATTGCCAATCCGATAGCATCACCTACTGCACCGATTTATTATGTTGCAACAATGACGGATAATAATGGATGCTCTGTGATTGATACGGTTTATTTAGAAGTAGATGTTGTGATTTGTGGTGAGCCAGAAGTATTTATTCCAAATGCATTTTCGCCAAACAATGACGGACAAAATGAAATGCTTTATGTACGAGGAAATGCAATTAAAACCATGTTGCTACGTGTGTACGACAGATGGGGCGAGCTCGTATTTGAAAGTAATAGCAAAACCATTGGATGGAATGGTACTTATAAAAACAAACCCGTTGATCCAGGTGTGTTTGTTTATTACCTCGAAGTCATCTGTTACGACAATCAGGAGTTCTTTAAGAAAGGAAACATCACCGTTATACGATAATGAAATTGAGAATTAATATAATCATTGTTTTACTGTCATTGATGCAAAGCGTCCTGGCACAAGACATTCATTATTCTCAATACAATTATAGTCCGCTAAATTTAGGAGGAGCTGTCACATCTTTAATGAACGCAGATTTCAGAGTAGCTGCTAACAATCGTAAGCAATGGAAATCGGTGACCGTACCTTATCAGACGTTTAGTATTGGCGCAGAAGAGAAACTTAAATTCTTTAATGATCAGTTGAATAATTTCACAGGAGGATTTTTAATCAATCAGGATAAAGCAGGTGATGGCGCTTTTAAAACATTGAATTGTTACTTATCCGTTGGCTATCAATACCAGCTTACAAAAGATTCTGATTCATGGATAGCCTTTGGCGTTAGTCCAGGCTTTACTCAAAAAAGTATCGACTTTAACAAACTCACTTTCGATAATCAATTTACTGGCGACTTATTTAATCCGATGGCACCAACGGGAGAATCGCCTACCAATAACCGTTTAACTTATTTTGATATTGGAGGATCGATGATGTTTCATCAAGTAAAAGAATCGCAACACTTTTATGCTGTTTATCAAATACGACATCTTATCAAATACGACATCTTAACCGAGCGAAACAAAATTTTTATTCTTCGATTCCGTACAAGCAATCGGTATATCATCAAATAGTAATTGGAGATATTATTCAAAGCAGTAATGGATTTACCTATTTACCCTCTCTATCGTTTTCTAAGCAAAGTAAATTTTCAGAATGCATTTTGGGTGCGGAAGTAATTATTCCATCTACTAAAAAAAATCAGAGCATTGCAGGCGGACTTCATTACCGTGTGAAAGATGCAATTATTCCTTCTATAGCGATGAACTATAATAAATACAGAATCGGACTTTCGTATGATATTAATTTAAGCAGTTTACGAACAGCAAGTAATAGTAAAGGTGGTGCGGAGATAAGCATCATCTATCAAACGATGCAGATAAAAGCAAAACCACAACGAAAAACGATTTGTCCGATTTACTAATGAAAAAACAACTGCTCTTCTTTTTATTCTTGTTGCCATTGCTATCGTTGGGGCAATCGAAGGAAGCTTACTTAAAAGCAGGTGATGCTTGTATGGTAAAGGAAGACCCTTACTCTGCTATAGTACATTATCAAACTGCAATAGAATTCGATGATGATGCATACATTCATTTTAAATTAAGTACCGCTTATTTAAAAATAGCTGATTATACGAATGCATTATTTCAATCAGAAAAAACCAGAAAAGACAGCAAGTTTGTTGATCTACGCAATCAAGCCACTTATCGTAGCGCTGAACTGCTAAAAAGAAATGGTCGCTATGATGAAGCCATTGAATTATTAATGTCGTGTAAGGATAGTCTTGCTCCTGCTATCATTGAACAGATAAAATTATCAAAATCCAATGCCAGCGATACAGCAGATTATGTACTACAACAATTACCAGAAAATATTAATTCGGGCAATTCAGAATTTTCCCCCGTTGCTTTAGGTGATAGTATTTTATTTTACTCTTCGCATCGTTTTCCATCTAAAAGTGATAACAACACCACGTACTCAAAAATCCTTTCTTCCAAAATTACAAACGGGATTTACGAAAGCGGAATTACGCTTCCAACGAGTATTAACAACTCAGACATCAGCAATGGCAATGTTTCAATTAGTCCTGATGGCAAAGTAATGGTATTTACAAGATGTCAGTATAACGATAGCAACGTATTAGTTTGCGATTTATATGAAGTCACCATTAAAAACGGAAAATATAGTACGCCGAAAAAATTAAATCTTAACGTGGATGGCTATACGTCAACACAACCTTGTATTACAACGCATCCTACACAAGGCTATCAACTTTATTTTTCGAGTAACAGAAAAGGTGGCTTCGGACAAAACGATGTTTACATTTCCAACCGAAGTGCAGATGGTAAATACAGCAATGCAATTAACCTTGGAAAGAAAGTCAATACAGCCGACAACGAGCTTACTCCTTTTTACAATTTAAATAACGATACGCTTTATTTTAGTTCTGATAAAGCTGGAGGATTAGGTGGATTTGATATCTACCATGTTTCGTTGAAAGACAGTAACAATAATGCGCAACCGATGATGGTTCCTTTTAACTCTGGGTACAACGATTTGTATTATACATCGAGTTATGGAAAAGAACCGAATACTTATTTAGTCAGCAACCGACCACCAGCTGGAAAGTTAAACGCTTCTGCTTGTTGCTTCGATATTTTCAAAATTAAAAAGGCCGCTGTCGATTCTAACAAAATCAAAAAGAAAGATGAAGAAATTAGCTTGATTAAGCTAAATAAAGGATTAGGCGACGATCGTTTTTTGTTTGATGATTCCTTATCCTACGAGAAAATCAATTCGCTACTAAGAGAGTTGTTGCCTTTAAACTTGTACTTTGACAATGACTATCCAGATCCGAAAACAAGAAAAGAAACCACCACTACACGCTATCAGCAATTGGTAACAGATTATCTTGATCGACTTGGGGAATATTCACAAATGCAAAGTGATTCTGCAAGGATTGATGGAATTAAAAAGTTCTTTAACGACTCTATCTACGGTAATTTTCAGCGATTGGAAATTGTTTGTGCAGGCATAAAAAAGGCCTTAAGTAATGAGCAGGACATTGTTATTAAACTAAAGGTAGAAGGCAGTGCCAGCTCTTTGGCAACTGATGCATATAACGTAATTTTGTCTTCACGTCGGATAAGCAGCATCTTTAATTATTGGGGAGAATGGAATGATGGATTTATTAAAAATGCGATTGATAGTGGACAGATAATTATAAGTAAGAATCCTCGAGGCGAGCAACAAGCAGCAGGAAAAGTAAGTGATGACGCTAACAATCAGGCATTGTCAGTGTTTAGTTTAGAAGCGGCGAGTGAAAGGAAAATTGTGATCACGGATTTATCTATTGAAAAAAAGAATGAAGTCAAGTAACAAATCAGTACTGTTTATTTTTGCGCTTTGGCTGTTAAGCTTATCTCCTGTTTATGCTCAAAATTTATTGACTAATCCAGGATTTGAAAACTTCAGTGGCAGTCCTACAGGAGCTGGTCAATTAAACAAAGCGACTCCTTGGGTTCCATTAGGAGCTTCTCCTGATTTATTTGCACCTCAACCAAGCCTACCTATCCTACCATGCGATTATGTAAACACTCCTACTAACGTTGGGGGATATGCGCAAGTACGTGTAGGCGGTAATGCATACGCAGGAATTTCTATCGACCCCTTCGGAAATGCAAGAGAGTATATTTCATCACCATTGACAGTTACACTTACTGCAGGCGATTTATATCGTGTGGAGTTTTGGGTTTTATTAGCAGATAGTAGTCGTTATGCTTGTAACCGATTAGGTGCATATTTTTCAAATGGAGCTCCTCTGCAAGCTGGAACATCCGTTATAAATTTCCCTGCAAATATTGAGTCGCCTAATATAATTACAGATACTAGCGACTGGACTTTAATCACTGGTATTTATCAGGCAACTGGAACAGAAAATTATATTACCATTGGAGTTTTCAGAGATGATGCATCCCCTCTCCTACAAAAAATTGATTTCGGAGCAAAAAATTCCGGGTGTGTCGATTTTGATGATGCAGTTTATTATTAC
>JBDKGQ010000232.1:0-3077 GCA_039798145.1 Bacteroidota bacterium | reverse complement strand
GAGAAGGCTTTTGCAGCAATGATAACAGTGGGGTTTGCTTTTAGTATGGTCTTTCAGGCATTAATAAATATGGGTGTCGCAGTAGGAGTTTTTCCTGTAACAGGTCAAACACTTCCTTTATTAAGTATGGGAGGATCATCCATCATATTTACAAGTTTTGCGTTTGGGGTAATCCTTAGCGTTAGTAATTCAATTGATAATAATGAAAAGTCGGAAGACTTAAGTGCAATAAATTAAACAGATGGCTAAAGTGATTATAAGCGGTGGTGGTACTGGCGGACATATTTTTCCGGCCTTGTCTATTGCGCATGCACTTAAGAAAATAAATCCTGATACTGAAATATTGTTTGTAGGTGCTGAAGGTAAAATGGAAATGGAAAAAGTTCCAGCTGCAGGATTTACGATTGTAGGATTGCCAATTGCAGGAATTAAAAGAAGTATTTCAATTGATAATTTATTTTTCCCAATTAAGTTAATCAAAAGTTTATCTAAAGCGAATAGTATTCTGAAATCATTTAAGCCTGATATTGCTATTGGTGTTGGTGGATATGCTAGTGGACCAATGTTGTTTGCTGCATCTATGAATGGAGTGCCAACATTAATTCAAGAACAAAATTCATATCCTGGAATTACTAATAAGATTTTATCAAAGAAAGCAACGAAGATTTGTGTTGCATACGAAAACATGAATCAGTTTTTTGAAGAATCTAAAATCATGTTTACGGGTAATCCTGTTCGAGAAGATATTAAGGATCTAACGAATAAGAAATCGATTGCTGCCGATCATTTTCAATTATCTACAGATGTTCCGACATTGTTGATTGTTGGAGGTAGTCAAGGGGCTCGTTCAATTAATAAAGCAATTTACGCAGGACTTGAAAAATTAATCGAGGCAGGAGTTCAGGTTATTTGGCAAACCGGCAAAACTTTTTTTGCAGAAGCAGATGAAAAAATCAAACAGTTAAATACGAATAAAATAAAAGCGTTTGATTTTATTTCAAAAATGGATTTAGCGTATGCATTATGTGATGTAGTTGTTGCCCGTGCTGGCGCAAGTACAGTATCTGAGTTGTGTATCGTTAGAAAGCCTTCTATTCTTGTTCCGTTACCAACTGCAGCAGAAGATCATCAAACAAAAAATTGTTTGGCCTTAGTAAATAGAAATGCTGCATTATTAGTGAAAGATATAGATGCAAGTACAAAATTAGTAGATGAGGCAATTTCATTATTAAATAATTCTAACGAACAAATGGAATTAGCTAATAATGTTGCACCGCTCGCACGACCAGATGCGGCTGATACTATAGCGAAAGAAATATTTTCAATTATCAATAGTAAAAAGTCAAAATAGTAAAATGACAAGTGAGTTAGCAAACATAAAATATGTTTACCTTCTTGGTGTTGGAGGGATAGGCATGAGTGCGCTTGCTCGTTATTTTCATGCTTCAGGAAAAATTGTTGCTGGTTATGATAAAACGGTAACACCACTCACAAGTCAATTAGAGAAGGAAGGAATTGCTATTCATTACGATGATTCAATAGAATTAATTCCATCAGCAATTATAAATAGCGAAAACAAGTCAGAAGTTTTAGTAATACTAACACCTGCAATTCCAAAAGAACATCACGAATGGAATTATCTCGCACAAAATAATTTTAATATTGTTAAGCGTTCGAAGGTGTTGGGGTTATTAACTGGTGGACAAACAACATTAGCTGTGGCGGGCACGCATGGCAAGACAACTACTTCTACCTTGTTGGCGCATATACTTCATAGTGCGGGTAAGAATACTTCTGCGTTTTTAGGTGGTATCAGTTCGAATTTCAAGAGCAATTTATTAATTGGTCAACCAAATGATAAAGACCATTGCATTGTAGTCGAGGCTGATGAATTTGATCGTTCTTTTTTACAGCTTTTTCCAGATATTGCAATAATCACTTCAATGGATCCAGATCACTTAGATATATATGGTAACATTGATGAAATGCAACATAATTATCGATTATTTGCTGGTCAAGTGAAGGAAGATGGAGTGTTGATTTATAAGAAAGGATTACCAATTGGAGAAGTCAAGTCAAAATCACTTTCCTATTCAATAGAAACAAACGATTGTGATTTTGCAGGATTAAATATTCGAGTCGAAAATGGTTTTTATCATTTTGATTTTATGTCAGCTGATAAAACAATTAACGATTTAGTATTGGGATTGCCTGGTCGTCATAATGTGGAGAATGCGGTGGCTGCATCAGCAGTGGCTTTGATCTCGGGTGTTTCAGAAGATCAATTAAGGGCAGCACTTAAATCGTTTACTGGTGCTCAACGTCGCTTTGAAATACATGTCCGTAATGAAAATAACGTATACGTAGATGATTATGCTCACCATCCAACGGAATTGAATGTAGCAATTTTATCAGCTAAAGAATTGTTTCCAACAAAGAAAATTACAGGTGTTTTTCAACCACACTTATTCACAAGAACACGCGATTTTGTTGACGGATTTGCGGAGAGTTTAAGCTTGCTGGATTCTTTAATTATGTTGGATATTTATCCAGCACGCGAGTTGCCCATTCCAGGGATTACCTCTCAAAAAATACTAGAAAAAGTGACAATCAGCGATAAAATCCTAGTGAAAAAAGAGGATTTATTAGCTGAAATTAAACATAGAAATCCGGAGGTAATTATGACCTTGGGGGCAGGTGATATTGACCAGTTTGTTGAACCAATAAAACACTTATTGAATTGAAAATTAACATTCAACATAAGTTAAAAAGAGCGCTAATCATTGGCAGTTGGGTACTTTCCATTGCGGGTATGATTGTGCTTTTAGGGTTCGCCAATTACAAGCAAGTGAATGCTGTTTGTAAAAACGTTTTGGTGACGGTCAATGAAGGGGAAGGACATGATTTTGTTGATGGAAATGACATCCTTCAACTAGTGAATAGTAAAGGGAAATTGATAGGGAAATCCTTTGCTAACATCAACAAAACATTGTTAGAAAAAATTGTGATGAGCAACCCTTTTGTAGAGCGCGTTGAAGTATATTCAACACTTGATGGAAATCTGCACATTGATGCAT
>JBDKGQ010000231.1:0-3367 GCA_039798145.1 Bacteroidota bacterium | reverse complement strand
CTTTTACTGTTCGTAAAATCTCTGATGGTGTAGGTGTAGAGCGTTTATTCCCTTTCTTATCACCTAACATCGATGGTATCGTGTTAAATAAGTCTGGTAAAGTACGTCGTGCTAAATTGTACTATTTACGTGATCGTAGTGGTAAGAGTGCTCGTATCAAGGAAAAAAGATTCTAGTATTCGAAAGGGTAACCTTTCCTATTCAAAATATAAAAACGGATTCCGATACTTCGGGGTCCGTTTTTTGTTAATACCCACCTATTATCTCATTCTGACCAATTATATCCTAGGTATAATTCGCTGAATTCCTCAAAAAAAGGATTTTCTGTTTTAGAATTACCTTACCTTTATTACTCTAAATTTAACGTTATGGGCAACTTAGGATTTCAAGAATTATTAATTATTGGTGTAGTCGTTTTAGTAATGTTTGGCGGAAGAAAAATACCTGAATTTATGAAAGGTTTAGGAAAAGGTATCCGCGAATTCAATGATGCTAAAAACAATGTGAAAAAAGAATTGGAAGATGGCATTAACGAGAAGGATGAAAAAGCTGCTAAGTAATTTTTATTAGTAGTTCATTATTATTTCTATTTCTTTATCTTTTAACACATAGCCTTTGTTTCGTTTTAATACAATCAAAGACTACCATGCTTCCTTATTAGCTGGTGAAACGTCTTGTATACAAGCAGTTGATCATTACTTATCACAAATCAACCAACATCAAGATTTAAATTCTTTTTTGGAAGTTTTTTCATCAGCGGCAAAATTACGTGCAGCCGAATTAGATGCGCATTTGTCCGCTGGTAAACCATTAGGAAAATTGCATGGCGTAGTGGTAGGTATTAAAGATGTGTTATGTTACAATGGGCACAAAGTAAGTGCTGCATCAAAAATTTTAGAAAATTACACTGCCATATATTCTGCAACGGCGGTTCAAAAGTTATTAGACGAGGGTGCTATCATTATTGGTCGCCAAAACTGTGATGAATTTGCTATGGGAAGCAGTAATGAAAATTCTGCTTATGGACCTGTGAAAAATGCTTTAGACAAAGCATACGTTCCAGGTGGTTCTTCAGGTGGTTCTGCTGTAGCCATACAAGCTAATTTATGTATGGTTAGTTTAGGCTCAGACACGGGTGGATCTGTTCGTCAGCCTGCAGATTTTTGTGGTGTTATTGGATTAAAACCAAGTTATGGTCGCATATCAAGATATGGACTTATTGCCTATGCTTCCTCTTTTGATCAAATAGGTATATTTTCAAATACTATCGACGATGCAGCAATAGTTTTAGAAGTAATAGCAGGTGCCGACAATTTCGATAGTACGGTATCTACAAAACAGGTCCCTCCATATTCTGTTGAGCTTTCAAATGGTAATGCTGAAAAATCAAGTTCAAAAAAAGTAGCCTATTTTAAAGAGACTTTATCGCATCCGGGTTTGGATCCTGAAATTAAGAATCAAACCCTTGCTTATTTAGACTCATTAAGGGAAAAGGGTTATACTGTCGAAGCTATTGATTTTAATTTACTCTCTTATTTAGTGCCTACTTATTATGTGCTAACTACCGCGGAGGCGTCTAGTAACTTGTCAAGATTTGATGGAATTAAATTTGGCCATAGAACAAAGGATACGATCCAAGATTTAACGGATTTATATAAAAAATCAAGAACCGAAGGATTTGGAGCTGAAGTGCAAAGGAGAATTCTATTAGGGACATTCGTTTTGAGTGCTGGTTATTTTGATGCCTATTTCACAAAAGCGCAACAGGTAAGGAGAAAACTAGTTGACTTAACCAATGATTTATTCACGAAGTACGACTTTATTGTTTCACCTACCGTACCTACAACGGCATTTAAACTTGGTACGCATCATCATTCCGCAACCGAAATGTTTTTAGCTGATATTTATACGGTGTATGCTAATTTAGTTGGCATACCTGCTATTTCAATTCCATTATTTAAGCACGCTAACGGTATGCCATTTGGATTGCAAATTATGAGTGCTTCATTTAATGAAGTAGGCTTACTCCAATTTTCAAAAAAGTTGATGGAATCAAAATAATCAATTCACATGAAGTGGTTTTTTCAATCCAATCATCAAGTATACAAAACAACACTAATCCTAATTTTTGGGCTAACAACTTTTACATTTGTTACAGGGCAGGCAGCTAATAAAAAATTGGATAGTTTAAAGCAGGAGAGAATTGGGTTTGCAACCTTATTCAATATCACTTCAACGGGGAATAAAGAAAAACCATTCCAATTTCAATTAAATACAAAAGCGGTCAGTTTTATCCAATCCTATATGGAAAAACAAGGTCCTGCTTTAATAAAAATGAAAACCTGGGCTAAACCCTATTTTAATTTATACGATGAAATATTAATAGCCAATGGTATACCTGTGCAGTTAAAATACTTAAGTGTTATTGAAAGTCATTTAAGTTCAAACTTAACATCATGGGCGGGAGCAGTGGGTCCCTGGCAGTTAATGCCAGCTGAAGCAACTAGGTTAGGTTTAAAACTAAATCCTAATGATGAACGAACTGATTATCATAAAAGCACGCAAGCCGCTGCTACTTTGTTAAAAGAATTATACCAAAAATATGGTGATTGGTTATTGGTTGTGGCTGCTTATAATGGGGGAGCTGGTCGCGTTAGCCGTGCTATTGAAAAAGCCGGAACGAAAGATTTCTGGAAAATAGAGTATGACCTTCCTTTAGAAACCAGGAATCATGTGAAAAAATTTATAGCCACTCATTATGTATTTGAAGGAGAGGATGCGTCAGCATCCGATAAATGGAATTATGTAAATGGAGCATCCGATAAATGGGATTATGTAAATGGAGCAACTGAAACGAAAGATAAAAATAGAATCAACATATTATTACAATCACAATTTCAGGAGGTGGTCATAAGTGGAAGGTATAAAATCAATGTAATTGCAACATACTTGAACTTAGATCCTAAGGATTTGTCCATTTTAAATCCAAAATTTGATCAAGTAGTTTCTACTGGAAAGCAGTATACCTTAAAATTACCGATGGGTAGCTTGGAAAAATTTGAGGCCCGTAAATTTGATATTTTACAGGCCTCTTTACAATCTTTATATTCCATCAAGGAATGATTATTATCGGTGTTTATTTAATGAATTAGAAATCATCATCAAATTCATCCTTATCATCAAACAAATCGTCGTCATCTAAATTTAAATCATCATCTAAGCCAAGGTCATCATCTTCGTCAACTCCCTTCTTGCCCTTGCCCGCTTTTTTAGTTGATTTTTTAGGCATGTCGAATTCTTCGAAATCAGGATCCCACGAATCATCTTCTTCTGTTTTTGCCCAATCGTCTTCTACTTCTTCTTCCTC
>JBDKGQ010000230.1:0-3098 GCA_039798145.1 Bacteroidota bacterium | reverse complement strand
TTATGCATTGATCCATGTCCTACATATGAATTGCCGAATGTTTTCACTCCGAATGCTGATAACATAAATGATCTCTATCATCCTATTCTTCCTTATCGAGATGTGCAAGATATTACCTTTAAAGTATTCAATCGTTGGGGTGCATTGATGTTTGAAACTACGGATATTGATATTAACTGGAACGGTAAGAAAAACAACAATGGCGAAGAAGCTCCTGCGGGCGTTTACTTCTTCATCTGCACTGTTTATGAAACATCCGCTACTGGAGAATTACTTCCAAGAAATATCAACGGAACAATAGAATTAATTCGATAAAAATGATTTTAGGAATTATTCCAGCACGTTACGCATCGACTCGCTTTCCGGGCAAGCCATTAGTTAATATTGATGGCAAACCAATGATTCAACGCGTTTATGAGCAAGCCTTAAAAGCCGATTTAGATGATGTTGTTATCGCTACTGACGATAATCGTATAGCCAAGGCCGTTAGAGACTTTGGAGGACATGTAGTTTTGACTTCTGAAAATCACCCGAGTGGAACTGACCGTTGTGCTGAAGCATTACAATTATTTAAAGGAGATTGGACTGCAGTTGTAAATATTCAAGGTGATGAGCCATACATACAACCAAGTCAGATTAATGCGATAGCATCACTTTTGAAAAACGGAGCACCCATCGCAACGCTAGTTAAAAAAATTGATTCAATAGAAGAGCTTACCAATATCAACTCGCCGAAAGTTGTTTTAGGAAATACTGGCAATGCATTATATTTTAGTCGACAACCAATACCATTTCAAAAAGGCATTGACATAAACGATTGGCTGAACCATGGCACTTACTACAAGCATATCGGAATTTATGGATACCAATCGGCGATTCTTCCTGAGCTCACGCAACTAAAACAAGGTGTTTTAGAGATGTCAGAATCGTTAGAACAGCTGCGTTGGTTAGAGAATGGGTACATCATCAGAACGGCTGAAACGACCGAAAATACGGTGGCAATTGATACTCCTGAGGACTTATCACGACTTAAAAGCCTTTAATTACTAGCTATTTACAAGTTTGATTGTTAATAACCCTTGTTGGTAGGGAACTTTCTGCTATCTTCGTATTCCAATATTTACCCCATGGTAAGACCTGACCAATACATTTGTGAGCTTTTATTTACCAATGATTGTGTAATCATTCCAGGATTAGGAGGTTTTGTATCTAATACAAGATCTACTTTTTTAAATCCATCACAACATACATTTACACCGCCATCAAAGAAAGTAGCTTTCAATTCAAGCTTACGAACTAACGATGGATTATTAGCGCATTACATTAGTCAGGAAGAAAATATTACCTATCACGAAGCAAACGAAGTAATCAGTGCTTATGTTGATGATGTTTTCAGAAAGCTGGCATTAGGAGAGCAAATTAGTATTGAAGAAGTAGGAACGCTTTCGATGGATATGGAAAAGCATCTACAATTTGAACCTGAGACCAACTCCAACTTTTTACTTTCAACTTTTGGAATGACATCGATACATTCTCCAGCAATTAAGCGAGAAGAAGCTGCGATGGAAGTTGTTAAAGGGGAAAATAATACTGTTACAAAAGGACCTAAAAAACGCACGAAACTTTGGAAAATTATTGAGTTAGTACCTGCAGCTGCAGTATTGGCAATTATGATTTTTAATCCTCGTGTAGTTCATACCTTAAACAATAACTTAGGAAATATTATCAGTGTTCCGGTTCCGAATGAAATCAAGACAACTGATCTTCCGAAGGAAAAGAAAAATGATACTAAAACAGTTGAACTTCCAGTTGAAAATAAGCAGCCAGAAGTAAATACGACTGATGTTGATAGTAAGAATGACTCCTTTAATCAGAAAATGATTGAAGAGACAGCGAAGGCATTACAAGATGCATTCGACAAAGAAGTAGAAGAGAAAACAAAAGCAATTTTAGCAGGAGAATCTGTTGAAAATGTTACTTCAAAAGAAGTTAAGAAAGTAAAAACTGAAGTTGGAAATACAACTATAAAAGAAACTAAAGTTGTAGTAGAGAAGAAAGAAAAGTCAGAAACAAAAGAAGTTAAAACAACTCCTACCGAAGATAAAACTGGCCTAGTATTAAAAAAATACAATGTAATTGGGGGTGTCTTTTCAATTAAAGACAATGCTTATAACTACGTTAAGAAGGCAAAAGCTGATGGCTACCCTGCTGCGATAGCTGGAACCAACAAAAGAGGACACTGGGTAGTTAGCTTAGCAAGCGCAAATAGCGAACGTGAATTGCAATCAGCCCTTGAAAATATTCAAGCTACCTATGAAAAAAATGCATGGGTATATAAAAAGTAAATCACCTAAAAACCTAATACCTTAAAACCATCAATTATGTTGATGGTTTTTTTATACCAATAAAATGAAGCAAAAATTAGATTTCGATCTTACTACAAAAATTATTTCAGCATTAGTTATTGCGATTCCTTTTGTGATGATGATTTCACAATATTTTATTGTAAATGGCGACAATGTCATACTTACATTAACGAGTATTTTTCTTTTCATCACTTATTTAGTTGCATGGTTGTTACACCCTACTTCGTATGAAATCAACAATGAAAATCTTCTTGTTCATCGACCAATTAGTGCAATTAAAATAAAGCTGGCTTCCATAAAAAATATCGAGAAAACTGAGCCGGGTTATAGCATGCGCTTATTTGGATCGGGAGGCTTGTTTGGTTATTACGGATTGTTTACTTCGAACAAATTAGGAAAACATCATCGCTACACAGGAAACAATAAAAACCTTGTGTTGCTTACTACAGATAAGAAAAAATACTTGCTAAGTATTCATGATGAGTTATTCTTTCAGGAATTAAGTAAAGCAACGAAATCTTAAAACTAATTTTTAACAAAGGGCAAAGTGATAATTGTCACTGAAAAAAACTTATCGAATTAAGAAATTTGCTCTATCAATATTTACAAAAATGATTGCCAAGTTATACTCCATTTTTAATCATAAATGTCCTCGTTGTTTAGAAGGTGATATTTATGCGAACAAAAGCTCTTACGATTTGAAAAACATTACGAACATGAATCATTCATGCG
>JBDKGQ010000229.1:0-6497 GCA_039798145.1 Bacteroidota bacterium | reverse complement strand
GTCGGCATCAGGAATTAAATATGGCACTTCTGAAAAAACAGATATTGCTATGCGTGTATTGTCTGATCATATTCGTGCAATTTCTTTTGCTATCGCAGACGGACAATTACCATCGAACAATAAGGCAGGTTATGTAATCCGTCGTATTCTTCGTCGCGCAGTACGTTATGCGTTTACTTTCTTGAATTTGAAAGAAGCATTTTTATATAAGCTGGTGGATATCATCGCAGCGCAGTTTGCACATGTATTCCCAGAGTTAAATGCGCAACGCGATTTTGTAGCACGTGTAATCAACGAAGAAGAACTTTCATTCTTGCGTACGTTGGATACGGGTATCAAAAAGTTTGAAGCGTATGAAGGAAATACCATTGCTGGCGATTTCGCTTTTGAATTATACGATACGTTTGGTTTCCCAATCGACTTAACACAATTGATGGCGCGTGAGAATGGAAAGGTGGTTGATATGGAAGGATTCAATCGTTGTATGGAAGAACAAAAAAATCGTTCGCGTAAAGCAACGGCCATGACAACCGACGATTGGACGCAGGTAAGTGATGATGACAGTGTAGAGTTTATTGGATATGATGAAACAACTTCTAGCTGCGAGATTGTAAAATACCGCAAGATTAAAAAAGGAAATAAAGAGCAATATCAAATTGTATTAAGCAGAACTCCTTTTTATGCAGAGAGTGGTGGACAAGTAGGTGATACAGGTACGTTGGAAGCAGATGGAGATAAAATTTTTATCACCGATACGCAAAAAGAAAACAATCTGATTGTTCATTACGCTGATGCCTTACCGAAGAATTTAGATTCGACGTTTACAGCAACAATCAATACCAATCGCCGTGCATCAATTACCAAAAATCACAGCGCCACGCATTTAATTCATTCTGCATTAAAGCAGGTGTTAGGTTCGCATGTAGCGCAAAAAGGTTCATTGGTAAATGAGCAACAAACGCGTTTCGACTTTTCGCATTTTGCAAAAGTGTCGGATGAAGAAATTTTGCAGATTGAAAAAATCGTGAATCAGAAAGTGCGTGAGAATATCCTGTTGAACGAGCAACGCAATGTGCCTATTCAAAAAGCAATTGACTCTGGTGCAACAGCATTGTTTGGTGAGAAGTATGGAGACTTTGTTCGAGTAATTACATTTGATCCTTCTTACTCTGTTGAACTTTGTGGAGGAACGCATGTAGCTGCAACAGGAGAAATCGGAATGGTGAAGTTGGTTGCTGAGAGTGCAGTCGCAGCAGGTGTTCGTCGTATAGAAGCAATCACAGGAGAGGGCGCAGAGAATTATTTCAAAGAGCAATCGCAGGTAATGGCGCAGGTGAAATCGCTTTTAAATAATCCGAAAGATGTTGTGAAAGGCGTTGAGTCGTTGATAGAAGAAACGAATGCATTGAAGAAACAAGTAGAACAATTTGTTCACGAAAAAGCACAAGGCATTAAGAAAGAATTGATGGGTAAAGTAGAAAATATCAATGGTGTTAACTGCATCGTTGCAACTGTCAACTTACCAGCAGAGGCAATTAAAAATATTTCTTTCGAATTAAAAAATCAGATTGATAATTTATATTGTTTGTTAGCATCGGATGCTGATGGCAAGCCAATGATCTCATTAATCATCGCAGAAAATTTAGTCGCAGAAAAATCATTAAACGCAACCAACATCATTCGTGAATTAGCGAAAGACATTCAAGGTGGTGGTGGAGGACAACCTTTCTACGCAACAGCCGGCGGTAAAAACGTCGATGGATTAAAATCAGTGTTGGAGAAAGCGAGTGGGTATGTGAAGTGAAAATGCCAACAAAAGATAAAATTAAAATCCCGAGAGTAATCTTGGGATTTTTTGTTTGAATGATGTTTTAGATTTAATTAAACGTTTGTAAATGCTTAATAACCGAATAATTGTTTTGTGTTCGCTAATTTTGCGTATGGGGCGGAGGAGTGGTGGCCCCCTTTGAATCTGAAATTGATTTATTTCTCTAAATTCGAAAATGCATTTCGCAAATCTCTTCGCTGATTATTCTTCTTCAACATTAATTGCATTAGTAGCATTAGCATTTACCGCAGGCTTCATCGATGCCATTGTTGGTGGGGGAGGATTTATTCAGCTTCCTGCATTGCTCGTCAACTTTCCTAATACAGCATTGCCTACCTTAATGGGTACAAATAAAATTGCGGGATTTTCAGGCACATCTGTCTCAGCTGTTCAATATGCTAAGCGAATAAAATTCGATTATAAACTGTTGCTCTTTATTTCGTTTTTTACACTCGTGTTTTCCTATTTAGGAGCGAAGGCCGTCATCTATATTAATTCAGCGTATCTGCGTCCAGTAGTGCTTGTGATTTTAATTGTGATGGCTATTTATACGTTCAATAAAAAAGAACTCGGACTAATCGCAAAAAGTGAATTGCCAACTGCAAAAAAAATGCTTTACGGAATGTTGATTGGATCTTTCGTCGGATTTTACGACGGATTCTTTGGTCCTGGAGCAGGGAATTTCTTAATGCTTGGCTTCGTATTAATATTCGGATTTGAATTTATTACTGCATCAGCCTATTCTAAATTCATCAATTGCGTTTCTAATCTCGGAGCATTGTATGTTTTTATTTCGCAAGGACACTTTTTATTAGAAATCGCATTACTCATGGCATCTTGCAATATCACTGGTAGCATCATCGGTACCCGCATGGCACTGAAAAAAGGAAATGGCTTCGTCCGCATCCTCTTTCTCGTCATCGTATCCTTCTTGATTCTTCGCTATGCCTATGATATTTTTTCGGTGGGTATGTTATAGATTTTTTCAAGCGATAAATCCAATTGTGAGTTTTGGAAATCCTGCTTTACTAAATACAATATTACAATGTCCGCCTTAAAATTATTGCGGAAACAAACTACTGAAGTACGCAACGAATAGAAATAAACGGTGTTTGAGTCCCGTAGTATATTTTCACTACGGGAGGAGTTCGGTTATTTCCGTTGCACACGAAAGTAGTTCCGGAATAATTTTACAGCGGTGGTATTTTTGTTTACTTTTTTTACTATTGAAAAAAGTAAAAGCCCCCTCACGGCTTGAGTGAGAAAAAAGAATTATTTTAAATTTTCAAATTGACTTGCGAAGCAATCTACTTCCCTTCATAAACCCTCATCTCAACCATTCTTCCATCCTGTTCGCATTCATATTTTTCGATAAGGCTAATACGAGGATTGCTATCAAGCATGTCAATTGTGACATTATTTTCTATCACCGAAAACCAATTGTCCCATATAACGATATCGCCTTTACGAACTTTATTTAAATTTTCGGGACTTAGTCCTTTACAAGTTTGATTGTTAAACGGATCTAAATTCAAGTATTCGTAAAAAATCGGATTAGAAAGCAAGTAAAGAGAATTTAGTTGATGTAGTGAGCTTGCTTTGTCAGCTATTCCTTGAGCCATTTTTTGCTCGTTTGTTTTACCTAAATCCCGATCAAAATGAATCGCTGCTTTGTTATGCGTAAAAGGAAAGATAATAATCGCCAATATTAACATCACACCAATAACAGTTCCTGCTTTTCGATTTTTTTCTTTCATCCAATTTGTCATCCAGTCATATCCTGCTGTCGACAAAATAGCAATCAAAGGAGCTACAGCAATCATCACTCTTTTCATTCCCATCGAATTAAAGATGCCTAACCACCAAAACATGCTGTGTGCAACAAAATACGTCACGAAGAAAGCGAGTACAATATATTGTGATGGATTTTTAAACTTTGATTTTATAGCATTGCTAATGATGCTAATTATACCAATGATTAGTAATAAGTAAATGATTGGACCTACCACATAAAATAATTGATCAACGAAGTGAGTTAATTTTCCATTACCATATTGACTTGATAATTTCGAATAGGGGATTTCAGTAAACACCCATAAAAAATCATGATAGACAAAATATCCAGCAATCGAATAAATCACTGATCCAACCATCAAATAGGGGAGTAGTCGATAGTGCTTTTCAATCAACAGAAATAAAACAACCACTACTAAAATAATTAGCCCTTCGCTTCTCGTATAGGGTAAGAAGGAAAATAATATCAGCGCTGTAATTCTCTTTTCTTTTAAATAGAAGTAAAGTCCAAGGCAAAGCCAAAAGCCAAATAAGATTTCTGTTAATCCTGAGAAAGTCAAAATGTAATAAAGCGGTGTGCATATAAGTATTAATGCAGCAACACCTGGAGATTTTTGATTCAGTATTTTACTTATCTCAAACGTTAAGTAGATGCTTCCTACAGTAAGCAGGACGTTGAAGAGTTTTATTCCTATAAAGCCGAATTGCGCTAACGGTGAAGCCAATAAAACAAACAGCGGCTTTGACCAATGATAAAAATAAACCTCGGGATGTTGTGGTGCATAACGCGCATGTAGGTAATGTAAAATACTATCACCATTATCACCTGTCCCATTAAAATGATAAATGGTAAAAGCGGCTAAGGTTTAATGGAGTGAAGACAAATAATAAACGTTTGTAAATGTTTAATAACCGGGTAATTATTTTGGGTGCGATAATTTTACTGCGGTCCCGAGGTTTTCTCGGGAATGGTGTTGGGCGTGCGTTTTAATTTTTAGATTAGTTTTATGAGAGGCGATTAATCAGATTAAATGAATGAAGGCAAGTAATTGATGCTTATTTACTGAATAATTGTTTTGTGCTCGCTTTTTTGTTCACGTTACGATGCTTCTATGCTTCGTGATCACCTCCCGAAGTCTTAGGAAACACATTTTCAATCCCGATAGCTATCGGGACAAATCATAATTCTTTTTCCTATTTTTAAAAACTCAAACGACATAACAATGAAAAAACATCCTTCCGGTTTACCCTTCCTGTTCTTCTCTGAAATGTGGGAGCGATTTGGCTATTATTTAATGATTGGAATTTTCACGCTTTATTTAAAAGATGTGAAAGATGGTTTTGCCATGACAGAGGCTGAGGCTTCCGATTTATATGGAACCTTCATCGCACTGGTATTTCTTACGCCGTTTTTAGGCGGACTAATAGCAGATCGTTATTTAGGATATTCGCGAGCGGTAGTCATTGGTGGTGTTATGATGGGACTAGGTTATTGTCTAATGGGTGTTCATCATATCACCGCTTTGTATGTGGGTATGACGCTCGTTATTGCAGGTAATGGTTTCTTCAAGCCGAATATATCTACGTTGCTCGGTAATATTTATTCAACGGATGAATATCGAGAGAAAAAAGACGAAGGGTACAATATCTTCTACATGGGAATTAACATCGGTGCCTTTATCTGTAATTTCTTTGGCGCTGCTTTGCAAATTATGCTTGGTTGGGGATGGGCATTTATGGCTGCAGGTATCGGAATGTTTATTGGTTTAATTGTATTTACCTCCGGGAAGAAACATTACGTAGGATACGATCAGAAAAAAGGAATTCAGGATGGTGATATGCCAATGTCGAAAATTATTGCACTCATTCTTTTACCAGCAGTGGTGTTTGGTGTGATAGGATGGATGATTCCAGATAATATTTTTGGTAGCGATAGCACGGACGCATTTATTTTAAGTTGTTTGCCTGTTCTTTATTTCTACGCAAACTTGTATTTCACTGCACCTAAAGAAGAGAAAGCTCCAATTGGTGCAATGCTCGCGATCTTTGCTGTAGTAATTTTATTCTGGGCGGTATTCAAACAAAACGGTTCTGCCTTAAACACATGGGCCGACCGTTATACCGATCGTTCCTTAACTGGTACAAGTGAAGTTTACGTATGCTAAAGATTCTGTTCCTGTTTACGATGAATACTTCCGTTTGCAAAAAGAAAATGGTGTTGTAAAACAGGAATTAAATTATCCAATCTATTTTCGCAATGAAGCGAAAGCAGAATTACCTGTAGAAGGAGAAAAGGTTAGCGTATGGGCAACTAATTTAAGTCAATCGATTAACCCAGGTTGGGTAATTATGTTAACGCCCTTAGTGGTTGCATTCTTTACCTGGCTTCGCGGAAGAAAAAAAGAACCTTCTACTCCTGCAAAAATCGCCTACGGATTATTCATCTCTGCATTATCAGCATTAGTGATGGTGGCAGCTGCAAAGGCAGGTAGTAACGGACAAGAAAAGGTAACTGTCTGGTGGCTGATTGCCTGCTACGGAGTAATTACGATTGGTGAATTATTCTTAAGTCCTATGGGATTAAGTTTAGTTTCTAAATTAAGTCCACCACGTATAACTGCATTGATGATGGGTGGATGGTTTTTAAGTACTTCTATTGGAAATAAATTAAGTGGCGTACTCGCAAGTATGTGGGATAAATACGAGCAAAAAACCGACTTCTTTATTCTCAATTGCGTTTTATTATTGATAGCAACAGCCATTGCATTCTCTATGTTAAAATGGTTAAACAGAATTTTTAAAGAGAATACGTAAAAATCAATATCAAAAAAAAATGTTCCGCGAAAGGAAGTGTCGTGGTGCCATTGGATAATAT
>JBDKGQ010000228.1:0-3115 GCA_039798145.1 Bacteroidota bacterium | reverse complement strand
GATTATTTCCGTTTGATGAGTACTGGAACAGGAAAGTTTGATGTATGGTCGTTTGATATGATTGATTACGGATTGCCTGCTCCTGGGACTTATCCAAACATTAGCAACTATGTTTTACCTGACTATAATAAAACCATTTGCAGTAGTTTTCAAGCAAGCGACAAAGTCATAACGGTAGGGCAATACGTTAATCGTAATAACTATATCGACTATAATGGGAACCTTCAAACTTTTCCAACCACAGAAGGAGCATTAGCAGTGAGCTCAAGTAAAGGCCCAACACGTGATGGAAGAATAAAGCCAGATATTACTTCAACCGGAGAATATACAATGTCGGCATTGCCTGCCTCAGCACAAGCTTGGTTTATTGCAAACCAACCTTACAAATTAACAACAGATGGAAAGCATATTCGCGATGGAGGAACTTCGTCTGCAGCGCCTGTTGTAGCAGGAGTCGCAGCCTTGTATTTTGAAGCATTTCCAACAGCAAGTTGGCAAGATGTAAAGAATAAAATCATGTATTGCTCAAAAGCAGATTTATTTACTGGAAGTAATTTACCGAATAATAATTGGGGACATGGTAAATTGGACGCCATGATGGTCATGACAGGATGTAGTGCTGCAGGAATTACAAGTATGAATAACAATAATTTCACATTGTATCCAAACCCTGCTAGTTCTACTATTCAAATCAATTTTAACGATGCTTCCAGAAGGAAAATTGAAATTTATTCTATCCTTGGTGGTCAAATAACGGTATTTGTAACTGATGAATCAGAAAACGAATTATCCATTTCAAATTTGGAAAATGGCGTTTACTTTTTACGAATTACAGAAGGAGAAAATATCCAAACCGAGAAATTGATTATTCAAAAATAAATTAAAGCTTAACCACTTTAGCAACATGATTTGAAGTCGACTTCAGGTAATAAACCCCTGAAGAAAGATTACTCAAATCAATTTTCGTTAATCCGCTGCCGATAGTAAACGATTGCATCAGATTTCCTTGCAAAGTATACAAGTCCATTTGTTGACCTGCTATTGATTCAACATTCAGAAAATCAGAAACCGGATTGGGATAGACTTTAATAGTTGAATTTTCTGGTTGATTTTCTGCTATAGCATTGTTGTTATTTTGAGTATAAAGCACAACTCCCCCACTCTGACTTCCAATCACCAAATCGAATTTTCCGTCTCCATCCACATCATTCATAGCGGGATAAGATTTTGTTTGTTCTTTTATATTTTGAAACGTAGAATCCAACAATTGAAAAGCACCTGACAAATTTCCATCGACATTATTATAATGATACAAAGCACCTTTATAACTACCAACTAGCAATTCATAATTTCCGTTTACATCATATAATAAAGGAACACTGTATCCAATTCCATACGTACCTAATCCAACATTGATTTTACCAAACGAATCTGTTTCAAAACTAAAAACAGGAGAAGAAATACTGCCTGAATTACGATAGTAATTAATATTCCCATTTCGCTCTCCTATTAACATATCTAGTAATCCATCTCGATTAACATCTACTAACTGAGGGGCAGCATCAGAACCCACATCAATATTCTGATAATACCCTTGCGAGAAAATAAAATTCGGATTAGTAGCAGTTCCAATATTTTGAAAATAACTCAAACGACCAGTTGCATCACCAACAAGCATATCTTGATCTCCATCATTGTTTAAATCACCAAAAGCGAGACGAGTTCCAATGATATTCAATGATCGAAAATTAATTATACTATCATTAATATTTTGAAATTGATGGTTAGCACCTTGAGAAATATTTTTATAGTACGCCACCTTACTAACGAAGCTTCCACCCTCGTAATAACCATCATTACTTATTAATAAATCTTTTAGCCCATCTCCATCCCAATCGAAAAACATCGGATGCGAAGAAGTGCCAACATCAATCATTTCATCAATGAGCAATCTGTTTTTTACGTAATTAAAATTTGGTGATGTTGCAGTGCCAATATTCTCGTAATAAATAGTGTTATTAAAATCCTCGCCGCTTGAATTAAAATTTGCTACTAGTAAATCTCTGTCGCCATCTTTATCATAATCGATTAAATATGGAGCTGCAATATCTCGCATGGATGCTGAAGTTGTATTCGACGGATAAGCGGTATCTTGCGAGCATGCATAGGCAGAATCAGCGTTACCGCAATTTTCTACTTTCAATAAATTTCGGCCTACTTTATCACCACATAAAAAATCCTGATCACCATCACCATCTAAATCTTCTACCCATATTGCAGAACCTGAATCAAAATTATTCTGATCCATTCTAAATGGATGCGCAGGTAATAACGAACAGGAAGTATTGACAGGTAAAACAGCCTTGTTTGCAACAGCTTCTTTATAAAAGTAACCCCAGCAACCTGGCACATTGTGAAATTTAAACTGATTATTATTTCCTAATGAATCCATCGATAAATTCTTATCTAAATCAATCCAGCTTCCATTAATTGAAAAAGCCAGAATATCCATATCACCATCATTATCGATATCTGTCAATGCAGGAATATCTACTCGCGTAACAAACAAATTCGGATTAGTCCCGCTGTAATTACAATTTAACTGCATCGTTACATTTGTAAAACTAAGTCCGGAAGAAACAGTACTTTCATTACGATCCACTCTAATTCCTCCCGCAAAATAACTGAACACATCTTTATCACCATCATTATCATAATCATACGTCCGCACCCACCCTTCTAAGTTTTGAGGAAACAAAGAATTATATTCTGGCGCATATACGTAACCGTTAGTACTATAAACAAAGCAATTTAAGCGAGCAGAAAAACCATCAAAAGCAATTAAATCCTGAGTGCCATCATTGTTTAAATCAATCTCTGCAAAAACAGGATTGTTAAATCCGCATGACCAGCCATTTTTCAAAACCGAACCATTTGTGGTAAGAACTTTCACTATTGTATCACGACTCAGCGATGCTTGTCCCGCGACAATGCTACTTGACATAACAAACAGAAGGAAGATGATAATAATTCGATTCATTATTTTAAGACAATCAGCTGCTCGTATAATCAAAAGTGTATTTTTGCAGCATGCTAAAAGTAATTAAAAATTACC
>JBDKGQ010000227.1:0-3122 GCA_039798145.1 Bacteroidota bacterium | reverse complement strand
ATATTCAGCTTCTGTTACAGGAATAAATCTATTTACTAAGTCTTCATTTATAGTTCCATCACTATTTTTTATCATTACAAAATTTTGTTTTGATTGTTTCATAGCTGGAAATGTTAAATTAAAAAAGTGTGTAACTTGACCATTGTTATCTACAATAGAACGCCAATTTTCATATGGATTTATTTGATTAGCTTGTTGTTCTCCTTCTTGAAGTGTGTCAAATTTTCTTTTATCTGCTTTTCTAATATTTTCTTCATCATCATCTATTTCTGTTACATTTACTGGTTCAAGTTTATATTTGCCTTTATTTTCTTTTGCTAAATATGTTCCTGCTGGATATTTTTTACGTAAATATAAATTGGATGAGCTTCCGCAATTATTAAATGTATTGATTGGCTCAATGAGTTTAGTTGGTCCGCGTCCGGAGGTAAGAAAGTATGTTGACCTTTATAATACAGCGCAACAAAACGTATTATCGGTGAAGCCAGGTATTACTGATTATGCTTCTATTGAGTATTCCGAAGAAAATGATTTGCTTGCTAAATCCAACGATCCTGAACGCACCTACATCGATGAAATAATGCCAGCAAAGCTGCTTTTAAATCAGAAGTATATTGCTGAAAAAAGTTTAACAACCGATATTAAAATTATCTGGTTGACTTTCAAAAAAATTATTTCACATTAAACAAGGCAATCATCTGAGCCAACTCTTCCACCTTATCGGTATCACCTAATTTTTGATAGGAATGCGATAAGTTTCTAACCATTCTTAAAATCATATCACGGTTAGAGCAAGGATGATAATGACTGTCTTGCGGAGTAAGCTTTAGTCGATTAACGAATACATCAATATCACTTTTTCCAAATACGGTTCCTTTGCTAAACGGATTAATATAACAAAGCACATTTTTCTTGTCTAGTTGAAAATGTTCGTCGTTACCACAATACGCCAATACAAAATGCTCTGGAAGATTAACACCATAAATCGGTAAGCCTAACATTTCCGCAATCGTTAAATATACAATCCCTAACGTTAACGGATTTCCTTTCTTACTCTCTAATACGATATTGATAAACGAATTTTGAGGAGCATGGTAATTAGCAGTATTACCACTGAAATTATGATTCGTAAATAGAATATGATTGATAATATTGATAATCTCTAACGCAGTGAGGTTCTCATTCAACTCTAACCAGATCTCTTTTTTAATCTGCTGTAATTGCTCAAAAATGCGTGAAGTATCCATATCCGGATATTGATACCTTGCAATTAACAAGGCTCCGTTTAACAGATTATCATCGTTCGTATGAATCCACAGTTTTAAGTCTTCTAATAAATTTTCAAATTGAATACGATGCACGATGGCTTCAATGCGCTGTTGCAATACCGCATCAAATGCATGCGACCAGGCATCTTCCAAAAAAGGAATGACCTCTCTACCAAGGCTGATTAATTTTTCTTCTATATGAGAATAAACTTCCTTATCTGAATCATCTAAAAGACTAATCAGTGCCTTTACTTCGTTGTCGTTGATGGGTGTATTCATAAATACAATTTTATGGCTTTTACAGAAGCCTTGCAATACCTGATTTTGATAATTTTCAACGTTATATTGTTAGATTAAGAACCGCTCTTTATTTAGGTGAAAGCACCTAATATTCGTTTTTTTTCAAATAACATGGAACTCTTAAGAATTATTGCCGTTGAAGGACCTGTAATTTTTAATGCCATGAATAAACAAATACAGGATTTGAAGGTGCCTGCTCACTTGCAGGATAAATTCGAAGAAGAATTAAGAGTTGAAATCATTCGTCAGCAGACGGAAGAAGAGCTTCGCTCTCAAACTATTTATCAGGAATTCTTCAAGCAGTTTAATCCACATTCTGTGGAATCATTCATTAAGAACTATGCTCGTCGTAAGGCCTTATATCTTACTCGTGGACAAGATTACATGAATCTTCAAGAACAGAAAGATCTGAAATATAAAATGCTTGCAGAAGAAGCGCTATGGGCTATTCAGCAAAAGAAATTATTTAATCTACAATGCCAGTGGCGTGCTGAGCAAGTACGATTGAAAGGTGTAGAACACTCAACACAATTTTTAACGCTCGGAACCAACATTCAACATTGTCCTTATATCTCTCCTGTTAGCAAAGCTGAATTGGAGTTGTACATAAAGTTTCTAAAGTCAGGTCAGGCAAATCAGGTTTTCGGATTTGATAACTGGCAGGATTACGATGCCTTTAAAGCGGAAGCTGATGATTGCTATTTCCCTGGTATCGATGGTCCTCTTGAGTCGCGCATACCATCTTGGTATAAGTTTTTTGATGAACATATGGGAACAGGATATTTATTAGGATTACCTGATACGAGAGGTGATAAAGAGCAGAAATACCGTGCTGCAGCGCGCAAGCAACAGTTAAAAGAAATTAAAAATACAGAGGCAAAAAAATCGACAGATAATCGTCCGTTTTTAAGCATCTTCGATACTACTCTTGTAGAATCTTTTGTTAAGCAATTTGAAGATAAGCGCACGTTAAAATATTGCAAAGCCGTTGAAGAATTTCAATCGCAAATGGATGATAATATTGAATTAGATGATGCCTTAGAAACATTGCGCCTTGCAGGAAACAAAGTAACTATTCGTGCTAATGTTGATTGGAAAGAAGCCGTTATTGATGCTGCTCGACAATATGAATTAAGCCAGGTGGCTGATGCATTACCTTCTGTTCATCAGGAATATATTTTCCGTTTAGAAAATGGAATTAACTTCCCTCAAAGTGTGATTGATAAAAAGCGCGAAGAATATACATTTACATTAAGTGATCTTGCTAAAAATCAGATTTTACTTGGACGTAAAATTATGGGTGAAGAAGAGAATATGAATTTTTAAATAAAAATTTAGTTATATGGAAAGTCCCGAGCGAAACTCGGGACTTTTTTATTTATGATTGTTTATACCTCTTACCTCTCCCTCCCGATAATTATCGGGACTCTCCAAAGGAGAGGAGTGTTTTTCAATTTACTTAGTGACTATCGATATAAAAGTTTCTCTCGCGAATCCTCGCTAGGAGAGGCAGGGTGAGGTCAGTAATTAAATGGATAACGATGAATATCTAAT
>JBDKGQ010000226.1:0-3714 GCA_039798145.1 Bacteroidota bacterium | reverse complement strand
ATTAAACCTGAAGTTAAAAGAGCTGCAATTAACAAGAACTTTTTCATAGTAAGGGGAATCTAATGTTTTGAGGTGGCTAATTTACGAATTTTAGCGACTTCCCCACCTATAATGTAAAAGCCCCATAGCATATACTACAGGGCTTTTTACAATCCAATTATAATTGTTTTAAATATTTCTTAATTCATTCATTTTCGCTTTCAGTGTAGCAATTTCTTCTTTTGCCTTTTGTATTTTCTGTTCATACTCTTCTCTTAATGCACTGGCATTTTTAGAGTTAGCAAAGAATCCAAGGTTGTTTTCCAATAATTGCACTTCCGAACTCAATTTTTCCATTTTCGATTTTAGATTTCTTGAATCGTCATTACCACCTTTTTGATCATTGTTTCTAGGTGCTCGATCTTGACGCTCAGGACGATCCTGACGAGGACGGAAAGCTTGCTTATACTCAGGTTTAGACTTCAACGCATTAAAGTGAACCTGAATTGCATTTCTGAAACGCGTTTGTACGGCTTCTTTTTCTTTGATTGGAACTAATCCTATTTCAGTAAAAGAACGTTGGAAAACTTTTTTATATTGCTCTACCTCAGCAATCAAATCCATTTTCTTTTTCATGTTTTCGCCCTGTTGTTCATCCTGCGCAGCAAAATGAGCAGTTTTACGAGCGAAGTACTCATCACTTACAGCTTTAAATCGCTGCCATACTTTTTCGTTCTTGTCGCCTGCAGGTCCGATTTTTTTCCATTCCTGTTGAAGACGAATCAACTCCTGTGTTGTTGCCTTCCAATCTGTACTGTCCTTTAATGCTTCTGCTAAAACGCATAACTCAGTTTTTTGCTGAAGGTTATTAGCGAACTCCTGCTTCTTATTTTTGTAATAGTTGTCTTTGTTTTTAAAGAACTGGTCACAAGTTGTTTTGAAATTGTTCCAGATAGTTTCGTTACTCTCTTTAGGAGTAGGTCCGATTTTTCTCCACTCCGTTTGCAATTCTAATAATCGCTGTAAAGCTTCTTGCCATTGTGTATGCTTATCGTAGTTTTCATTCACGATAGCTGCAGCTCTTTCAAGCAAGGCTGTTTTAGCAACTAAATTACCTTCGAATTGCTTTTGTTGCGCTTCAGAATACTGACGTTTATTTTCGAAAATCTTATCAATTGCTTCTTTAAAACGAACCCAGATTTCAGTTCTCTTTTCGCGAGGCACGCCACCAATCTCTCTCCACTTATTTTGTAAAGCCTGCGACTCCTGAATCGCTTTATTTAAGGATGGTTCCAACATCAACTCTTCTGCACGCTCACACAACTGAATTTTCATTTCAAGATTTTTCTTCATTTCTAAATCTTGTAATTCACGATTCAATCGGATAAACTCAAAGAAACGATCACTGTATAACTTATACGTCATCCATAAGTCGTTTGCATTTTGAGGTGGCACTGGACCAATTCCTCTCCACTTTGCCTGAAGCTCATGAAATTCATTGAATGCTTTCGACATATCTTCTTCTTTCTGCAAAATGTTTTTCATCTGCGAAAGAATTTCATTCTTCAATTTAAGATTTCCCTGACGAATTTTTTCCTGACCTAGGACAAATTCAGAGCGGCGTTTTTGGTAATGCTTATAAGCATCGAAGAATTTAATTTCAATTTGATCTTGATAATCGAATTCTTCTTTCACTCCTCCCTCTTCTAAAAACTTAGCAAGGGCTACACTTTTTTCTTGCTGTACAATGCCTTGAAAAACATCACGTGCAGCATTCACTCTATTTTTAACAGCATTCACTTTATCATGCTTGCTGTATATTTCCATTTTTTCAAGAAGCTCTTGTTTTGAAAGCTGTGAAAAATCTTCATCAGGCTCAACTTCTGCTTCTACTTCTTCAATTTCCTCTACAGGTAATTGATTAAGGTGTTCCTCTTCTTCGTGAACTTCTGATGGTGCTTCTGCAGCAGCAGGCTCTTCAACAACATCCTTGGCAGGTTCTTCAACAACCTCTGTAATCTCTACAGCGGCTTCTACTTGTTCTACTGTCTCTTCAACAGCATTTTCTTCAGTTAATGGAGCTTCATTTACGTTCTCCATTTCATTACCTTGGTTAAGGTTTTCTGAAGCATCATCTTGATGCTCCATGTTCGCAGGATTCTGATCCATTTTAAATTTGTTTAGTACAACTGGTTACCCAGTTCTAAGGGTTAATTACTTTTAATTTTATAAGTACACTTTTAATGCATTAACTTTTATGAGGGGCAAATATACCCTAAGCCAACGTTAATATGCAAGGCCTAATACGTGAGTGTTTTAAAAAGGTTGGCGAATGAACGATTTTTACACCTCATCGTTATGCATCCATTGCGGAAAAGGCGGTGGGTTGTAATGATTTAGCAAGTGCATTAACTTTTTGTAATCGACCTCCGTTTGCAACATATGCTGATGTACAGGAGCTACAAAGCCTTGTTCACTCATGGAATCGATAAAAGCGAGTAATCCGTCGAAAAATCCTTCTGTGTTTAAAATACCAATTGGCTTTTGATGTAATCCCAATTGCGCCCATGTGAGGATTTCAAATAATTCATCCATCGTACCGAATCCACCAGATAAAGCTACAATCGCATCACACATTTCACTCATCAACAGTTTTCTTTCATGCATCGAATTCACCTTATGCAATTCCGTTAGGCCTTCATGAATAATTTCCTTTCGGGATAAAAACTTTGGAATAATGCCTGTAACATGTCCGCCTTTTGAAAGTGCACCATCTGCTACTGCACCCATAACGCCAATCATTGCTCCACCGTAAACGACTTTTATCTCATGCTCAGCCAGATATTGACCAAATAAAAAAGCTTGTTCTTTATATGCAGGATTTGTCCCTTCTTTAGATCCACAAAAAACTAAAACACTATTTATTTTTCTCATTTATTATTTTATAATCACTGTTGTTGATCCTAGATAAACCTTGCCTTGTAATTTGATATAATAAAGACCTTTATTTAAATTTAATTGCATTGTATTAATTCTTGAGCCGCTGATTGATTCTTCATAAACTGATTTTCCTAAAGCATCTATTACGGTCATTTGAATTTTCTCATTAGCAACATCTCTTAAATCGATCGAGAAATTTCCATCATTAATTGTAGGATATACTTTTATCTTACTTATATTATTTTGATTTTGATTTAATCCTGTTAACGTTGTTAAATCTGTTTCCCATATTCCACGTCCGAAAGTAGAAACGTAAATTTTATTTAATGAAAGATTGAATTCAATATCCGTTGTAATAACATTCGGCAATCCTTGACTATACAAAATCCAAGTGGTAGAAGCTGAATCCAATTTGTAAATACCAATGTCTGTTGCAGCTAAAAGCATTGATGTACCAGGAACATTCTTGATACAATTCACCGGTATATTAGGTAGATTATAGGTAATGTTCTGCCATGCAACTCCACTGTTATTACTCATGTAAATTTTTTGTCCATTAACAAATCCAGCCATAGTTACATAAATTGTATTTGCATTTTGACGATTCACCTCTACAGAAGTATAGTAAAGAGTATCTGGCAATCCTGTGGTTCTGTCAACCCATGAATTACCCCCATTGGTAGAAACGTATAATGTCCCTGGCTCGTTATACTCATAACGGACACGTCTAGCCGCAACCAATACATTTGGATTGCTTTCGCCAACAGCCAGTGCTGATAGCTCTACAGCATTTCC
>JBDKGQ010000225.1:0-4759 GCA_039798145.1 Bacteroidota bacterium | reverse complement strand
TTATTGAACTGCAATATTTTATTTCATTCTCGATATTGTTGGAAGCTATAACAACTGTTTTATCATTAATGTATTGTTGCATTAATTCTCCGAACCATTGTGACCCTTCTTTGTCTAAGTTAGATAGAGGCTCATCAAGTAATAACAACGGAGTATCTGATAAAATGGCTAATCCGATTTTTAATCGTTGCTTCATTCCTGATGAAAAATATTTAATCGGCTTTTCTGCTTCTTTAGATAATCGTAGTCGCTCTAAAATTTGAATTTCATTCAAGCCTTCAATAAAAGGTTTGAACGAGCTGAAAGTTTTAATTAATTCAAAAGGGTTTAATTCTTCCGGGACATCGAGATAGGGGGATCCTATTGAAAGGTGATTAAAAAGATCGTCTTTAGGAATCTCTCCATTTCCAATATAATGTTTGATCTCTCCTTTGCTTGGTGAAGTATAACCTGATAAAATACTCAACAAAGTTGATTTTCCTGAACCATTAAATCCAATGATTGCAGTTTTACTTTTTTCAACGAAATCAAAATTGATGTTTGAAAATATCCACTGACCTTGATACTTTTTACCGATATCCGTACAGGTGATTTTCATCTGTTTATTCGTTACTGGTTGATAATCCCCTGATGATTCCTTTATCGCTTTCCTTAATAAAGCTAATGATATCTTTAATAATATCTGAGTTATTATTTTCTTCGATAATGGCAATCGCATTAGAAACTGAATGACCTCTTAAAAAGAGCACTCTATAAAATTCTTGGATATCATTTATATCACTATCATTATAGCCTCTTCTTTTCAATCCAACGCTGTTAATTCCTGCATAAGAAAGTGGCTCTCTTGCCGCTTTAACATAAGGCGGTACATTTTTACGCACTCCCGTCTGTCCTGCAATAAAACTATGTTTTCCTATTCTTATAAATTGAGATACTCCAACATATCCTTCTAGAATCGCCCAGTCGTCAATGATGACATGTCCCGCAAGGTTAACTGAATTAGCAAGAATTACATTGTTTCCTACAACGCAATCGTGTGCTACATGAACATAAGCCATCAACAAACAGTTACTACCAACTTCTGTTCTTCCTAATGCCTCAGTTCCACGATTTATCGTTACACATTCTCTAATGGTAGTATTGTTGCCAATTATTGTTTGTGTTTTTTCTCCTTTGTATTTCAAGTCTTGCGGTACAGCAGAAATTACTGCTCCAGGAAAAATTTTGCAATCGCTTCCTATTCTTGCTCCATCACAAATAGTAACATTAGGTCCAATCCAGGTGTTGTCACCAATCTCAACATCGGCCTCAATTGTAGTGAAAGGACTAATACTAACGTTGTTGCCTATACGAGCATTTGGGTGAATGTTGGTCATTGGGTAACTCATGATTAACTTTTCTTTACAATTTGAGCCATCATTTCTGCTTCCATCACAACTTTATCTCCTACAATAGCTTCTCCTTTCATGTGGCATATGCCTCTTCTGATAGGAGATATTAAGCTTAAGTGAAAAACCAAAGTGTCACCAGGCATCACTTTTTGTTTGAATCTTGCCTCAGTAATTTTCATGAAGTAGGTCCAATAGTTTTCTGGATCAGGAACGGTACTTAAGAAGAACCATTCATTCATAGTGACATTTTTTACACCCACTACGTGTGATTCTCCAAGTTCAATAATTTTATCTACTAATAAAAAAGGATAGCGATGAGGCAGCATTGATGCAACCTGATTCACATCATAAAGTGATGGAGCATTTAAATCATATTTCTTAACTGATCCTTTCTTAGATTTAATAAGCGCTTTGATTTTCTTCGCTAATTCAACATTGGCCGCATGTCCGGGACGAGCAGCTAATATATGTCCTTGTATCGGCTGACCGATCAAGGCTAAGTCTCCAATAATATCTAAAAGTTTATGTCGAGCAGGTTCGTTCTGAAAATGTAGTGCGGTATTATTTAAAAATCCTTTCTCTTTAACTTGAACGTTAGGCTTGTTTAATAGCTTCGCTAAATCATCAAGCTTGTCTTGAGAAATTTCTCTGTCAACAACAACAATAGCATTGTTTAAATCGCCCCCTTTAATCAGATTATGCTTTACAAGCATTTCTAATTCGTGAACAAAGACAAATGTTCTGCAAGGAGAAATATTATCTTTAAATTCATCAATCTTATGCAGCTGTGCATGCTGAGTTCCTAAAACCGGACTGTTATAGTCAACCATTACGGTAATACGGTAATCAGGACTAGGAACCGCAAGCATTTCTACATTGCGACTAGGTTCTTCATAAGACAAGATGTCTTCTAAGACGAAAATATCTCTTGCCGCATCTTGAATTTCAATCCCAGCATCGATTAACGCATCTACAAATGGCTTAGAGCTACCATCCATAATAGGAACTTCTGGTCCATCCACTTCAATAAGAACATTATCTATTTGCAATCCGATTAACGCTGCAAGCACGTGTTCTGTAGTGCTAATCTTTGCGCCATTCGCTTGAAGGGTTGTTCCTCTTGCAGTATCAGCAACATTATCCGCATCGACTTTTATTAAAGGTTGGCCTTCAAGATCTATTCGTTTAAATACAAACCAGTGATTTGTTGGCGCTGGATGAAATGTAATTGTTGCAGAAACCCCTGTATGAAGTCCAACTCCTGAAACAGAAATAGATTTTTTTATAGTTGCTTGCTGGGTTCTCATGAGTTATTTCCTAGTGAGCTAATTGATTTTTCGATTGTGTTTACTTTTTTCTCTAATTCAGGTAATCTTTTAAAAACTACATATGCGCGTTTATATTCGCCGATGCCGAAAGCAGGAGTACCCTGAAGAATTTCATTTTCATTTGTTGAAGCGGTAATACCCGATTGGCCCGCTACTTTGGTTCCGTCGGCAACGATAATATGACCGTTAATTCCAACCTGGCCACCTATCATACAATTTTTGCCAATCTTAGTTGAGCCTGCAATGCCTGTTTGGGATGCGATAACAGTGTTTTCTCCAATTTCAACATTGTGGGCCACTTGAATTAAGTTATCGAGTTTTACTCCCTTGCGAATAATTGTAGATCCTAATGTAGCTCTGTCGATGGTTGAATTAGCTCCAACTTCTACGTGGTCTTCAATTATAACATTTCCGATTTGAGCAACCTTTTGATAGTTGTTTTCTGAATTTGGTGAAAACCCAAATCCATCAGCACCAATGACTACTCCTGAATGCAACGTTACATGATTTCCAATAACGCAATCAGAGTAAACTTTCACTCCTGGAAATAGCGTTGTATTGTCTCCAATAATACAATTGTCTCCAACATAACAATTCGGGTAAATTTTAGTGTTTTCTCCAATCTTTACATTTTTACCTAAGTAGGCAAATGCCCCCACATAGATATTGTTTCCTAAAGTTGCAGAGTCATCAATGTATGAATTAGGCTCTATGCCCGATTTGTTTCGTTGGATGGTATTATAAGCTTCTAATAATTTGGCAAAACCCGCATAAGCATTTTCTACTCTGATAATTGTTGGAGTAATAGCGTTTTCAGGTTGAAAATCATTTCCTGCAATAAGTATGGATGCTTTCGTTGTATATGCAAAAGAAGTGTAAGCTGGATTTGCTAAGAATGTTAAAGAGCCCGGAGCACCTTCTTCAATTTTTGAAAGGCGAGACACTTTAACTTCCGGATCACCTTCAACGGTACCGTTTAGTAATTCAGCAATTTGTTTGGCTGTAAATTCCATAATGGGTCACAAAGTTAGCAATTTTAACATCATTTTAGGCTCAACACGACTCCATTTTGCTCATTTAAACTGCCAATTCTGGCATATAGCAAAAGAAATACTTGTTTACCGGAGTTGAGAGTATCGCAACATCCATTTTTTCGTTATCGCCTAGTAGAATAACACCTTGCTGATTACGCATTAAAATTTTAATTGGCTCTCCAAGTGGATTGTAGTCGCTATTCGAGATGTTGCCCGTAAATGCAAAGTAGTGATAATCCTCTTTTTTAATGCCCCAATGATTGCTGATTTTTGAATTGAATTCACTTAAAGTTGCTGCATCAAATTCGTCACGCTGCAAGCTGATTTTGTAAAGTTTTCTATTGATCATTCCTTTGCAAAGTGTCGACAAAACAATGTCGGAATGCCCGCACCAAACTTTAATTGCACCGTAAATATCGTAGTCGTCTAGCTGACTAAAAACGCTAAGAAATTCTTCTTTGTTCTGAATGTTTTCAGCACTAATATTATTCTTTAAAAAATATTCTAATGCTGGTGAGGTAAAAAGTTTTTCTCCACTTTGATATAACTCTTTTGCTCGTTTTAAAATATTTACAAGCATATTTTCTGCTGATAAAACAGTTTTATGCAAGTATACTTGCCAATACATCAGTCGGCGGGCTATGATAAACTTCTCAATTGAATAAAGGCCTTTTTCATCTACCACTAACTCATCATTAAAAACATTCAGCATTTTAATAATTCGTTGTGATCCTATTGTGCCTTCCATTACACCTGTATAAAAGCTATCTCGGTTAAGGTAGTCTAATCGGTCCATGTCCAATTGGCTTGAAACCAATTGATGAAGAAATTTCTTTTTATAGGTGTTTTTGAAAATTTCAATAGCAATGGATAGTTGTCCGTTGAATTCATTGTTTAACTTCTCCATAATTAAATTGGAGAGTGTTTCATGACTCAATCCCGTTACAATAGAATTTTCAAGTGCATGAGAAAACGGACCATGTCCGATATCATGAAGTAGGATTGC
>JBDKGQ010000224.1:0-3148 GCA_039798145.1 Bacteroidota bacterium | reverse complement strand
TGAAGTATAGGTTCCATTAGTTGCGGTTGCAATTTCAAATCCTGCAGGAGCAGAAATAGTAACCCCAGCTGTTAAATTAGCACCAGAAACTATGATTGATTGAGGCGTAATAACACAACCTGAACAACTTGTAAATGTTTTTAAACTAGAGGACGTTAAAGTTGCCGCTTGTATCACTGTCAAATTATATGCAACAGTTTTATTACAAATAGTATAGGTTATTGTAACATTTCCACCAGCAACACCAGTCACCAAACCATTATTTGCATTAACAGTTGCAATGCCAGCATTTGTCGAAGACCATACACCACCATTCAAGCCATTTGTTAAAGTCAATGTTGAACTTGAGGCTAATGTTGTTGCGTTACCAGCAGCACTTATCGAAGGCATAAATCCTTCAACAAAATTTGAAGTATTACCTGTTAAGGTTACACCAGATATTGTTCCTGATAATGAGTTAGCCGTAATGTCTGTTATAGTTGTTGTTGCAGTATTTGTTCCATTTGCAATGCCTTGATCAAAATTATAATTGGCTACCAATCCCGCTTCATTACCTAACATGGAGACATTCATATTGTTTGTAATCTCAGTAGCTGATCTTGCAGTATTCCAAATTCTAACTTCATCGATACTACCATTAAAAAATCTCGAACCATTGGATAAAAAATCTTGACCAATAATCACTGGATCAGTATTGGCAACAGTTGTTAAAGCTGTTCCAGTTAATGTTTGTTCAACACCATTAACATATAATTTTCTTGTTGCACCATTTTTAACAGCAGCAACATGATTCCATTTATTTAAAGTCAATACACCATTACTTGTATTCATTTCATCAAAGCTGATTCCAGAAAAATCTCCAGTAGCAGTCAATCTTAAAATATACCCATTTGCAGCAGCAGTATGATACTTGCTAACAATACCTCCCAATTGAGTAAAAGTTGTAGGTTTAATCCACGCTTCAATAGTGTAATTTGTAGTTACATCCAATGCATTATTATCAGCGATTGTTACATTATCATCAACCCCATCAAAATTTAAAGAATTATCCGTATTAGTGGTTATAGTAATTGTTTTTGAAGTTGCACCAGTTGAGGTAATTGAAATAACCCCCGATGTAGCAGATGATGCTGTATTTATAAGCTTTGCATATACTGTTGTTGTTGTAACTGTACCTGCAGTTGGGGTTAAATTTATAGTTGTAGCAAAACCACTATTTGAAATCGTTGAAACTTCAAACCCATTTGGTGCAGCAACAACAATATTATTTGTTGACAAATCCACCCCAGAAACGGTAAAAGTTTGCGGAGCAACTGTGCAGCCCGAACAAGTTGAAAATGTTTTTAAGGAACCTGAAGTTGATATAACTGGATTTGGTGCCGCAGTAAAATTAACAGTAGCTGTATTTGTACCAGTAGCCCCATTTAATGTATAAGTTAATGTTGCACTTTCAATATTTGTTGAACTTGTTAAAATAGCAGTATATGTTCCATTATTATTATCTGTAACGGTGCTTATTGCACCTTTATCTGTATTTATAACAACAATACCACCTGTAGAAGTTAAATTAGTGCCGTTTGGTTGTTTTAATTGTATAGTAATTGTTGAAGTAGCTGTTCCATTTGCAACAATATTTGTTGGATTAGCTGAAATGATTGAAGTAGTAGTTGAAGCAGAAACAGGAACAGATCCACACAAATCTAAAACAGGTGTAGTTGTACAATTAAATGTAGTTTCCGTAGCATCAGCTGAGGTCCCGTCTCCCATACTTCCTTGAATTCTATGACCAACATAACAAATTTGACTAGATCCAACTTTTGCATAAACTAAAGTATGTCCACCCACTTCAGAAAAAAGTGCCTTATCTGTCCCTGAAGTAAAACCTCCAGGAAATCCTGGATCATACATAGTGCCATCTACTGGCCTACCTAACATATTCTTTGAATTGTTACCCCAAGTATATAAGTCACCAATTGAAGTTACAGCAGTAGCTGCTGGATAAGAACTATTATGTTCTTGTACAGATATGTAATTTACATTCGTTAAATAATCGCCTGGAGTTGCAGACTTTTGTACCTGAACCCAAGAAGTTCTGTTAGTTGTAGTAAAGTCTCCACACTGACGTTCTGCATTATCACCAAGGGAATATAAATTACCAGTATTTGAAACAACAAAATATGTATTTGCAACACTTGAACCACCATCACCTCCTGTAACTCCAATCATTTTAATTCCGTTAGTAGTTACATTTGAAGGCAATGTCATTAAAGTAGCATAATTTCTAGCAGTTGAAGCTGTCCCATTTCCGAGAAAAGTACTGTTTCCCCAAGTATATATTTGTCCAGAATTTGTTTCAGCAATAAAGGCATTATAAGTTGTGCTACTTACTTGCCCCCTTACATATTTTACATCACTTAAATAGTTTACTGCATCCGTTTTAACTTGTTTCCAAGTATTAGAACCAACGGTACTAGCTGTTCCACCATTTCCTTCAATAGCTAAAGTAGTTTGAGTAAGTATCCAAACATTACCTGAATTGGTTAACAATACCAAAGTTCGAAATGTCGCAAACATTGCTTTTACATCTGCTGGCGCTACTCCAGTAGGCAAACCAGTTGATTGAGCACCAGCGGGTGAAGTGATTCTGGCGAAAGCACTTGAAGAAGTTAATGAATTATCAATAACTGCATCTTCAACACCCCAGGCCCATAAACCAGTAGTAGTTAGTAATATTGCTTGGTCCACTGAAGCACCAGAAGTACTACCCCCTATTGCAGATTTAATAATTGTACCAGTTAACCCAGGATAATTAGTAGCATTCAAATCCTGTGGGACCAATTGATCTGTATTTCCGGTTGACTTCATTGAAGCTCCCCATACTGAGTAAATACCATTTGTCTTTATTGCTATAGAAGCATGATATCCACTAAAAATTCGATCATATGGATTATTTACATCACATTGAGAATAAGAAGTAATAGAAAATAAAGCAAAAAGAAGTAACGTAAAAAGCTTTATTACTGTTTTATTTTTAGTTCCAAGTTGGCTGAAAAGTTTAGACATAATTAGGCATTCAAAGGTTATTCTATATTTGACGAAAATAATCGAATTAAATCTTATTTCTATGTGATATACCTCACAATTGACA
>JBDKGQ010000223.1:0-3150 GCA_039798145.1 Bacteroidota bacterium | reverse complement strand
CGTTAACGGACCTATCAATAATATGACATGTAATAAAAAGATAGATAACAATCCGAAGGATCTAATAATAACAGTTGCGGGATTTGACGTTGGATAAAAAACAAATTGTAATCCTATTGCCAACAACAGAAAACTCAAATTAAAAAGCCACAAAATACGATCGTACTTTTTTTTGTGCTTACTCCAAACAACTGATTGATAAGAAACGCTCATTGATTAATGTATTTGTTGGAGTTGTAATGCTGAATTATACATATAGGGTAATGCAACTAATAAAAGGACCAATAAGATTAGCCATATTACAAAGTGGATTTTTTTCAGAGGGCGAATCATAGATGTTCAATTTTTTTGATCGTAATAATGAATGGCCACAATATGATTAGTCCGGGTAGAATAATCAAACGAAATCCAACAGAAGTATGCACTGCCGCGCTATCTACTTTCTTAATTTTAAAGAATGAAAAATAGCCGGCAAATAAAAACCCTATGATTAGATATGCATACAGTATTGCTTCCATATAATATAAATTTGATTTGAATTTCTTCGATCTTCCTTCGTTTTCGAAGTTGTTTTCGAAATAATTCTCACCATTTTAATTTTTTAAATAATAAATAAAAAAGGGGGATTACTTTTGTTTTTAACTTTGTACAAATGTAAATAAATTATGAAAAGCTTAGCACTTACCCTTACGACTCTTATTGCGTTATCTGTTATTATCTCTTGCGGAAAGAAAGAAGAAAAACATATTGAGAAAAAAATCATCATCAAAGAAAATAATTGGATTGATTTGACTTATACTTTCGATAGTACTACTTTATATTGGCCGAATAACCTTTGTGGTTTTGAACATAAAGAAGATTTTAATGGTATTACACCAGAAGGGTTTTATTATTCATCGTATAGCATCTCTACTCCTGAGCACGGAGGTACACATATGGATGCACCAATACATTTTGCAAAGGACCATCTAACGGCTGATATGGTTCCATTAACCAGTTTAAGTGGTAGCGGAATTATTGTAGATGTTTCAGAAAAAGCATTAAAGAACAGAGATTATTTAATTTCGGTTGCTGATTTACAAGATTGGGAAAAAGCCAACGGAGAAATTAAAACAGGTACTATTATATTATTTAGAACTGGCTACGGACAATTTTATCCGAACCGTGAAAAATATTTTGGCTCTGCATTAACAGGCGAAAAAGCAATTCCTGAATTACATTTTCCAGGGATTAGTCCTGAGGCTGCTGCTTGGTTAGTAAAAACTAAGAAAGCAAAAGCAGTAGGATTAGATACTCCAAGTATGGATTACGGACAATCCAAAGATTTCAAGACACACCAAATTTTGTTAGGAGCAAATATTCCGGGATTTGAAAATGTAGCTCACTTAGACCAGCTTCCACTAAAAGGCTTTGAGATTATGGCATTACCAATGAAAATTGGTGGTGGTAGCGGTGCTCCTTTGCGTATAGCCGCTAGTGTTATGGAGATGGAAGATTTGAAATAATACGATTCTGAAAACCTCGTTTTTCATTTTTTAAAATAATAATAGGGAGATTTTGTTATCTTTGATAGTATCAAATGATACTATCATAATGAAGCCTCCCTATACTATTACGTCGGAAATACTGAGCCTGGTATCTGCAATTTCTCAAAAAATAGGAGAAGCAAATGCGAAGCATATAGTAAGGCAAAACCCTAAGCTTCGCAAGCAAAATAAAATTAAGACCATTCATTCCACACTCGGAATAGAAGGCAATACATTAACAGAAAAACAGATTACTGCGTTAATAGAAAACAAACGTGTTGCTGGTCCTGAAAAAGATATTAAAGAGGTAATAAACGCACTTGCTGTTTACAAGGATCTCAAAAGTTTTCGATATTATTCAGAAAAAGATTTTTTTAAAGCGCATAAATTATTGATGACTGGTTTAATTGAAAAACTTGGGACTTATCGAACAAAGGGAGTTGGAATTGTAAAAGGTTCACAAGTGGCACACATTGCACCTCCGCATCATAATGTGAAATTTTTAATGCGTGATTTATTTGCCTATTTAAAATCTGAGGCAGATTCATCATTAATTAAAAGTTGTGTTTTTCATTATGAAATGGAATTTATACATCCATTTATTGATGGCAATGGAAGAATGGGGCGCTTATGGCAATCGCTTATTCTTATGAATGAATTTCCGTTGTTTGAATTCCTTCCATTCGAAACGTTGATTGCAAAAAATCAAAAAGAATATTATCGCGCACTATCCGCATCAGACAAAGAAGGTTCATCTACAAAATTCATCACTTTCATGTTAAAAATAATCGATGAGTCATTATCATTGTTACTTGAAAATGGAACCCGTAAATTAAATGAGTCAGAGCGTTTAGAATTATTTTTAGAACACAATACAAACAGTTTTACTCGCAAAGACTATTTGAAGCATCATTCCGATATTTCTTCTGCCACAGCTAGTCGTGATTTAAAATATGGCGTTGCTCAGAAATTAATTTTAATGATAGGCGATAAAAAAACAGCCACCTATAAAAAGAAAAAATAAAATTATTCAAGTCGTTTATTTCGCCTTCGCGTACGGTAATCGGGCTATTAATTCCGTCGAGTAGTACCCATCAATGCCTAAGCTACAAATGGAGTTTGCTTTATCAGCTTCGATAAATCCATCGGCAGCAATACTATTTTCTGGGATAGAAATTATCACGACTTCACCAATCACAAAAAAAGTGTTGTTGTGTTTAATTGGAATTATCTCTTTTAGTTTCATTCCGTATTTAATCACGCTCTCTTTTACAAAGGGTGCACTAAATCCATCAATGTACTCTTCTGTAAATCCACAAGCAGTAAACTCGCTTACTCCTTCAGGATATTTTGCGCTTGTCTGATGTGCTTTGTCTACCCAATCTGTGTGTATATGATTAATGGTATAAACTCCCGTAGACTCAATATTAGCGAGCGTGTGAGGTGCTGCCTCTAAAGGACGATTAACAAATCCGATTAACGCAGGATCTGCTCCTAAATGAACAATGTTCGAGAATATAGCAAGGTTTGAAATGCCTTCTTTGTTTTTAGTTCCTATTAAACTCGCCGATTTAAATCCGCTTAATGAATTGATGAGATTCGCACGATAAAATCGATCGAAGCC
>JBDKGQ010000222.1:0-3152 GCA_039798145.1 Bacteroidota bacterium | reverse complement strand
GTTCTTACGGGTATAGGACATACAGCAGATGTATCAGTAGTTGATGAAGTGGCGAATATGAATTTAATTACGCCAACTGCAGTAGCTGATTTTATTATACAACATACGAATACGTTTAAAGAGCAAATTGATTATCTGCGCGATGGAATTCATGCTTATGCAAACCTTTGCATCGAATCAGAAGAAGAGGCTGTTGCTGATTTAATGAATGCTATTTTGTCGATAGTAAATGAAACAATGGAAGATGAAAAATCTTTTTTTGATAACCTAGCCTCAGTAATAACGCAAACAGTAAATCAAGAATTGGTTAGTGAGAATAGTCAATTGATTTATACAAAAGATAAAATTCGTTTTTTAACTGAAAGTATAATCACGAAGGAATTAAGCCAACTATCTTTTGATAGCAGTATGCTTAAGAATAAATCAGCAGCGGTATTAAAACAAGAGGAGAATTATTTAATCAACGCACAACAAAAAAGTTTAATTTTAGATCCAGTTAATATATTAAAGCGAGGATTTAGTTATACACTCTATAATAACAAACCTGTTTATGATGCCAATGAAGTACCTTTGGAGGCGGAAATAGAAACGGTTCTTTATAAAGGAAGCATTAAGAGTAAAAAAACAAAATAATATAATGGCAGAGAAAATTACTTACGACAAAGCAAAAGAAGAACTTGAAAAAATTCTTGAAGAATTAGAAAGTGGTGAAGTAGGCATCGATCAGCTGGCTAAATTGGTAAAGCGTGCGAATGAATTAATAAAGCTTTGTAAAGATAAATTAAAAGCTACCGACGAAGAAGTTAAAACCATTCTTGAATCATTTGAAGATTAATTATGAAACACAGTTTATACATTATTGTAGTAGTGCTTTTTATTTCAGCCTGTAAATCAAGAAAGCATGAACCTTTTGGAAGAGTCACAAAACTAGAAGATAAAAAGTGGTATTTATCTTCTCTTAACGCACAATCAATTCAGCAAAAAGATTCTTCTAAAATGTTTACGTTGGAAATATTTTCGGTTGACAATGCAATCTATTTGAATTGCGAATGCGATACAGCGTATGGCCTGTATACTGCGCAAGAAGACTTTGTTTTATTAAATGTATTAGGCAGAACAAATCAGAATTGCAATCCACCTCTTTTTAGTGAATATGTTCAGCAAGCAAAAAGTGCTAATCGATTTCAAATTAAAAACGTAAATATGAACGGAGTTAAAACAGAACAATTAATTCTATTCAAGGAAGATGCTGAATTAATGAGATTCAATCGAAAATAAAATCAAATAAAAATCCCGAGTTTTAGCTCGGGATTTCTATTATACCTGAAGGTTTAATCCTTTTACAATTGATTGTGGATCTTTCCAGTTTATTTCAGGATGCGTTACACGAAGTGAACCATCGATAGTTACTACTTTAAATTTAATCTGACTGCCCGCATTAAAGTTGAAAGATGTCCAATCTGTATAGTATGCTTCAACAGTTGCTGTTCCAACAGTAGCGCTGGGTTGATAAATAAACGGAGTGCTTCCTGCAGGATAAACATTTTGATAAGGTAGTTGCACATTGATCCCTGAACTTGTAATCCAATAAACTAATACAGCACCATTATCTAAAATATCTTGTGTGATGTATGGATCACTTAGATCAACATATTTTTCATAGTCGGTTCCGGAAGTCCCTGTTGTTTGCCATTGGGTTGATGTAACAACAAATGTGGATGAGTGTACATTCGCATTACCTGAAGGACCCTGAGGACCTGTTGCGCCTGGAGCGCCATCTTTTCCGCATGATGATATCACAAATAGAGCCGCACAGAATAGGAGTATTTTTTTCATGTTTATTATAGGTGTTGAATAAAAATAAAGATAAGTGAAAAAACAATTCAAACGTGACATTAATTAAACAAAATAAAACCATCTTTGTTATAAATAAAAAATTACGGAAATGAACGCATTAGCATTTTTAGCAACCTTTTTTTTAATGGAATTTGTAGCCTGGTTTACACATAAGTTTGTTATGCACGGGTTCTTATGGATTCTGCATAAAGATCATCATCAAACAGAGCCAGGAATCTTTGAAAAGAACGATGCTTTCTTTTTGATTTTCGCTATTCCAAGTATGATTTTGATATTTTTAGGTGTGATGAATGGATATGATATTCGTATGTATATCGGATTAGGTATTGCAGCCTATGGACTAGCTTATTTTTTAGTTCACGATATTTTTATTCATCAACGAATCGGACTTTTTAAGCGATCTAACAATGTTTATTTACGAGCAATTCGTAAGGCACATAAGGTTCACCATAAGTATTTAAATAAAGAACATGGTGAATGTTTTGGAATGTTATTAGTGCCTTTCAAGTACTTTTTAGAGGCGAGGAAGTCGGGTCAATTAATGGACCGATAAAGAAAAACGAATTTATTTTATAGATTCTTTTGTTGTTGCCCTTCCTTTGTTAACAATAAAAACTCCAATAAGCGTAATACCTATTGCAATTAATGTTTTTCCACTAATTGGTTCATTAAGGATTATTAGCCCCAACCAAATTGCAACAATCGGATTAACATAGGCATATACCGATACTATTGTTGCTGGCAATCTGTCCATAGCGTAAACAAATAAGCTGTATCCTAGTATAGATCCTGCAACTACGAGGTAAAATAAGGAATACCATCCTGTTGGGTCAAAAGTAATTTTCTTGCCTTCTCCTATGAGCAAACCTATAACGGTTGTTACAGAGCCACAAATCATCATTTGCAATCCTGCATTTAAAACAGAATTAATTTTTACAGGAAATTTTTTCATGTAAACAGATCCCAATGCACCGTTTATTAATCCAACAAAAAGTAAAACAAACCCTAAGAAATAGGCACCATTGCTTAACAAAAATAACTGCTCGTAAAAAATTAACCACTGTCCTACAAAACCCACAAGTATTCCGATGATGGATAAATTTGATATTCGTTCTTCTGGATTCCACACACGTGTGATTAATACAATCCATATTGGAAAGGATGAATTAACTAATGCTGCCATCCCGCTGGTTACGGATTGCTCTGCAAGGACTAAAAACAAATTACCACCAACGAAGATGAATAAACCCGTTACGATAATTCGTTTTAATTCTTGCAGGTTGGGCCATACCACT
>JBDKGQ010000221.1:0-3457 GCA_039798145.1 Bacteroidota bacterium | reverse complement strand
CAAATTGAAAGTGGTCAGTTGCCAGTTCAATCAGTAAGTAAATAATTACTTCTTAAATCCTTTCGTTAACGCTTTGGTGATATCCAGCGAATCATTCGTGTAAAGAATGCCACCACCGCGTGTATATCCGAAGATAAAATCATAACCGTGTTTCTTATTGAAAGACTTTACATAAGTCATCAATTCGTTATGCAAACTATCCGTCATCGTATCTTCTTCTTTCGATAATTTTTCAAGCGTTGCATCACGATCCGTAACATATGCTTGTTGGCGACGTGTCAGATCTGCTTCCTTACGCTCACGGTCTGCTTCTGATAACATTGCACCTGTTTGCTGATAGTTCTCGATTTCCTTTTGTAGAGACTCGCCACGCTGACGAAAAACTAAATCAAGACTGTCACGCTTTTTCTCCATCGATTTTTTTATCGTTTGATACAATGGATAATTTTCCATTAAGGAATCAGAGTTTACATATACAATTTTCGATTGTGCAGCCTGTCCTGTAATCACCACATTTGACTCTTCTGAGCTAAATACTTTATAGTATAAAAATCCAACAGCGACTAATAAAACGATATTTAATGCAATCGATAAGTTTTTCATAGGTTTTAAAATTGAAGCTCAAAGATAATCATTGTACTTGAATGGCATTGTGCTTAACAAATCGTAAATTTGCCCCTCAATTAATGGTATGAGTGTAAATCAGGAAATTCAGAAGCGCAGAACCTTCGCTATTATTAGTCACCCCGATGCAGGTAAAACTACCTTAACAGAGAAATTTCTCTTGTTTGGTGGTGCTATTCAAACTGCCGGCGCTGTTAAGTCGAATAAGATTAAGAAAAGCGCTACCTCCGACTTTATGGAGATAGAAAGACAGCGTGGTATCTCAGTAGCTACTTCAGTTATGAATTTCGAATACAACGATACACTCATTACATTACTCGATACTCCTGGTCACAAGGATTTCGCGGAGGATACGTATCGTACGCTTTCTGCTGTTGACTCTGTAATTCTTGTAGTAGACTGTCAGAAAGGGGTAGAGGAGCAAACATATCGATTAATGGAGGTTTGTCGCATGCGCGATACGCCTGTAATTATTTTCGTTAATAAAATGGATCGCGAGGGAAAGTATCCTTTCGATTTGTTAGATGAATTAGAGGAAAAATTAAAAATTAAAGTTCGTCCGTTAAGTTGGCCAATTAGTGTGGGTTCGACATTTAAAGGCGTTTACAATTTGTTTGATAAGAGTTTATATGCTTTTACTCCGGGAAGCGATAAAAAGCCAGAAGGAGTTGCTATCACAGATTTAAATGATCCGATGATTGATCAGTTAGCTGGGCAATATGCAAGTCAACTTCGTGAAGATGTAGATTTGATTGAAGGCGTTTATGGAGATTTTGATCGTTCAACTTATTTATCAGCCGAAGTAGCACCTGTGTTTTTTGGTTCTGCTATTAATAATTTCGGAGTGAAAGAAATGTTGGATACATTTATTGAGATTGCTCCTAATCCTGGTACTCGTCCAACAGACAAACGCGAAGTATTACCAACGGAAAATAAATTCTCCGGATTCGTTTTTAAAATCCATGCGAACTTAGATCCTCGTCACCGCGACCGTATCGCATTCTTACGTGTCTGCAGTGGAAAGTTTGAACGTAGTAAATTTTATCATCACGTTCGTTTAGATAAGGACATGCGCTTTAATAATCCTGCGACTTTCTTAGGACAGAGTAAAAATATTATTGATGAAGCTTATCCGGGAGATGTGATTGGATTATACGATTCAGGTAACTTCAAAATTGGTGATACCTTAACAGAAGGAGAGAACATGATGTTTCAAGGAATACCTAGTTTCTCGCCTGAAATTTTCAAGGAGTTGATCAATACAGATCCCATGAAAACAAAGCAACTTGAAAAAGGTATTACGCAGTTGACAGATGAAGGAGTTGCGCAGTTGTTTATTATGGGAGGTGGAACACGTAAAGTTGTTGGAACAGTAGGAGAACTTCAATTCGAAGTAATTCAATATCGTTTGCAACACGAATATGGTGCGTCTTGTAAGTTCAATGCGATGAGTGTTTATAAGGCTTGTTGGGTTACTTCTTCCGATAAAAATAAGCTAGATGAATTCGTGAAGTTCAGACAACATCAGGTTGCAATTGATAAAGATGGCTTGCTGGTTTATTTAGCCGACTCACAATGGATGTTAGATCAGATGATCAAAAATCATCCGGATGTTGAATTCCATTTTACGAGTGAGTTTAAGAGAAAGAGTGTTGGAGTGTAGTACTCACTCTATAATTCGATAGTTTTCCGTAAAAGTTATCAGTTGAATTAAGATGCTTTTTTGTTCACCACTTTTGTAGTGAAATTCTATCATTAACTGATTGTAAGCATTACATTTTTTTATAAAATCGTAGGTGTTTCCATTCGGTAGTTTAAGTGCTCCGTTATTTAACGTTGCATACGATTCACCTTTTGAATTTGTTTTTAATTCAAGATGTAATGGGCCATCTGAGTCGATGATTGTTGTATCGGTATTGTCAATTTCAGTCATTTGTAAAAACTGAAAATCAAGTCCTTTTTTTACATCGATGCTTGGTGGTACTTTAAATTCAATTGTTGGCTTGTATGATTCGCCTTTTTGTTTTTGAATTGATATTTTAAAAATATCTAATTCTGCATCAGGGTTTTTTGCAAATGGAGTGGATAGTGCCATTGTTGCATCTTTATCCGTAACAATTGTTTTCCAGTCATAATCATCCCAAACGCTTTCGTCAATTTCTGCAGTATCAGAGGGTTCTTCTTCACCAAATCTAAATGTACTATCTGTTGAGGACAATTCATTTGGAAGTTTTACAATAGGTGTTTTCTCTGGAATTAGAATTACTAAAATAAATAATGTTGTTAATGTGAGAAGAATTAGGTTTTTCATTTCAAAAGAATAACAGTTGTTATACAAAATCAAGGTTGGTGATAATAACGTTTTCACCTAACGTTGAATAACTGTATTTAGTATAGCATTTATTAATTGCTGAGACCTTCTTCCATTCGATCGTGGAGTTCAATAATAATAACTTTTGTTTTGGGTAACCAATTTTCAAAGTTGGAAGAGAATAATTGTTTCTCGCTCGTCTCAATATCGATTTTTAAAATATCGATTTGATCAATTTTATATTTATCAAGCAAGGTGTCAATTGCGATTGCTTTGATTGATCCATTTACTAAGTCTTCTTCAACTACCATTCCCCATTTGCCACAGTTGTATTTATCATACACTTTTAGCTGCGTATCTTTATTCCAAAGTCCAGCATTTTCAAAATCAACTTGCGAGTAAGGGGCTAAGTTTTTTTGAAGCAGTTGGAAGTTTTCAGGATCAGGTTCAATACTGATGATATTGGCATTTGGAAATTGCTTCTTCATTTGAAGTGCAAACAATCCAATATTGGCCCCACCA
>JBDKGQ010000220.1:5197-7483 GCA_039798145.1 Bacteroidota bacterium | reverse complement strand
CTATTTCATGACTATACCTGAAGCATGCCAATTAGTAATTGAAGCTGGCGTGATGGGACAAGGAAGCGAGATATTTGTGTTTGACATGGGGCAACCAGTTAAAATTGCTGACTTGGCTAAGAAAATAATCATGCTGGCAGGTAAAGAACCTGATGTGGATATTAAAATAGTGTGCACAGGCTTGCGTCCGGGCGAGAAACTTTTCGAAGAATTACTGACAAATAGTGAAAACGTATTGCCTACCTACCATGATAAGATAATGATAGCGAAAGTACCGGAGTATGATTATAATGCTATCAAGGATAAAGTAGAAAAATTGGTGCTTAGTGCTAAAAGACACTATACACTGGAAACGGTGGGATTGATGAAAGAACTTGTTCCGGAATTTGCGAGTAATAATGCAGCTTACATCTCAGTTAAAGTAAAGTAGTTGTAATTATTTTAGCACAGCTTTTATTGTAAATAGTATTATCAAAATAATCCAAACTAACTGAGTTGAAACCTGCTTGAAAAAAACCACTGGCAAAACGAGAAAAAAAGGCACCACTGTTATCTCTTCCTTTATTAATTAATTCACAGGCACTATTTGAAGCTATTGGTTTAGCCCAAAAAGAAAAACTAAAATTTTGACTTAAATCACAAGATAAGCTAGCTGGCAAACTAAGATAAGCACCATCAGAATTCCATTGCGGTAAATTATCAAACTGAATACAAGAATTTGCGAACCCTAAACGATCACTTGAAAACAATATAACACCTTGCGATTTATTATTGATTATCCCATTATTCCCATTCCCACTCTCATCATTCGCATTTCCATTAAATGGCCACCATCCTACTAATCCGTTGGTAGGGACATAAGTTGGGACTTGGGCAAGAGCACTGCTAACAGTAATTACAAATACTGCTAATAACAATTTATATTTCACAAAACTGGTTTTTAGGTTAGTTAAAATCGAAGCAAATTACATCGACATAAAAAACCACGCAAGAATTACTTATGTCAATTATTAACACTTTAGTGCTTGCCTGTTAATAATCTAACGATTTTGTTAATAATAACAATTATATAATAATAAATTTTGACTACCTCAATAAAATATGAATGTATACACTCATAGATTAATAAAGGTTAGTCTCAAAAAATTTCACATCTATTTTTATAGAGTTACTTTTAAAATCAACTTCATGGATGTTAATTAAAGCTAAATGGTGATAACATCAAAAATCCTAATCGTCATATTCAGTACATCAAGACGCAATTTTAGCACGAGGATTTATAGGGTTTCGCCCTCCGTACTTAGCGCTTCGTAATTCGGGAACCTTACCTCGACAAGCTCGGTACAAGCAAATTATTACCTCGACAAGCTCGGAACATGCAGCGGCCATGTTTCCATTAGCACATTATCCCATCGGCACATTGGCACATTATCAAATTAAAGTTTACTTTTGCAGCACAAAATTCAAGACTATGAAAGAAGTTTATATCGTATCCGCAATGCGTACTCCAATGGGAAGCTTTGGAGGTTCTCTATCCTCGTTCTCAGCAACGCAATTAGGCGCTATCGCCATTAAAGCCGCTATCGAAAAAGCAGGCATCTCCCCTTCCGAAGTAAATGAGGTTTATATGGGTAATGTGCTTCAGGCAAATGTTGGTCAAGCACCTGCAACGCAAGCTGCAACATGGGCTGGCATCCCTAATAATGTACCTAGTACTACTGTAAATAAGGTATGTGCTTCGGGAATGAAAGCTATCATGCTTGGAGCTCAAAGTATTATGCTTGGAGAAAATGATGTGGTGGTTGCCGGGGGAATGGAAAGCATGAGTCGCGTGCCTTTTTACTCTGAAAATATGCGTTGGGGAAATAAATATGGTAATGTTGCCATGATCGATGGCCTTGCGAAAGATGGTTTAACAGACGTGTATCATAACTATCCAATGGGTAACGCTGCAGAGCTTTGCGCAAAGGAATGCAATATTTCTCGTGAAGAGCAAGATGCTTATGCTATCGAATCTTACAAGCGTTCCGCTGCTGCTTGGGCTGCTGGAAAATACAACGATGAAATCGCACCAGTAGAAATCAAAGGTCGTAAAGGCGATACTGTTTTATTTGCAGAAGATGAAGAATACAAGAGTGTAAGTTTTGATAAAATCCCAGGATTACGTCCAGTATTTGCAAAAGACGGAACGGTTACAGCTGCTAACGCATCAACGATGAATGATGGTGCTGCTGCTGTTGTTTTGATGAGCAAAGAAAAAGCAGATGCATTAGGCATTAAGCCTCT
>JBDKGQ010000220.1:0-5166 GCA_039798145.1 Bacteroidota bacterium | reverse complement strand
GCTCCTTCTAAGGCTTTACCAAAGGCATTAGCAAAAGCAGGTTTATCAGTAAATGATGTTGATTTCTTCGAAATCAACGAAGCATTTTCGGTGGTATCATTAGCAAATAACAAAGAAATGAACTTAGATACATCTAAAGTTAACGTTAACGGAGGTGCAGTATCGTTAGGACATCCACTAGGAAGTTCAGGTGCGCGTATTATCGTTACCTTAGTGCATATTTTGAAACATAACAACGGAAAAATTGGTGCTGCAGGAATTTGTAATGGTGGCGGTGGTGCATCAGCGTTAGTTGTTGAAGCAATGTAATTTATGGCTTACGGTATTTGTAATTTAAGTATTGTCCCAATAAGAACAGAACCTGCTCACCGTAGTGAGCAGGTTTCTCAACTTTTATTCGGCGAGACTTTTACCATTACCGATCAGCAAAACGAATGGGTTAAAATTAAAACCAGCTACGACGATTACGAAGGATGGATGCAGAAAGCACAATATTTACCGATTGAGCTAACTACTTTCAATGAGCTTCAAAAGTCGCCCGCTTTTTTAAGCTACGACTTAGTTCAAATTTTAATTAACCACCAACAATTATTTTCTATTGTTTTAGGTAGTACGTTACCGTTATACCGCGCCAACTCTTGTCGTTTAGGCGATGTAGATTATTCTTTTGAAGGCAATGCGCGCCAGCCAGAAATCAATATGAGTACGAGTGTGATTCTCGAAAATGCATTCATGTATTTAAATGCTCCTTATTTGTGGGGAGGTCGTTCGCCATTTGGTATCGACTGTTCCGGTTTGACACAAATGGTTTATAAACTTTGCGGCATCAAACTAAAACGCGATGCCTGGATGCAAGCAGAACAAGGAAATGCAGTGCATCTATTAGATGAAAGTCAGCCAGGCGACCTGGCCTTTTTTGACAATGAAGAAGGAAAGATTATTCACGTAGGAATTTTAACTGCTAAAAACAGAATTATTCATTCTTCAGGTAAAGTTCGTATTGACTCTATCGACCATCACGGTATTTTCAATCAAGAAACCAAGCGCTACTCGCACAACCTGCGCTTAATCAAACGAATTTTATAATTAATTAGTCAAGTAATACTGACGAACTAGCTGCGCTATGGAAACATACGCTTGCGGAAGAGCATTCTCCACTTCATCTTTGTTCATCCATTTTGCTTCTGTAATTCCCTCTTCCTGTTGAGGCTTAGGCACAGCATCATCGGAGCAATCCATATTATACCAATAAGTGATTTTCAAAACATGATGCTCGTGATACGGGTAGACATGATAGGTGATAAATGGTCCATCGGTCAGATTTAACATCGCCACACCGCATTCTTCAAAAACTTCGCGGATGGCAGCAGTATCTTTTTCCTCACCTGCCTCTATTTTCCCCTTTGGTAAATCCCAACGGCCATTTCTAAAAATCATCAGCAAGTCAGACTTATCATTTCTTACTAATCCACCAGCCGCTTCCATGATTTGAAAAAGTGAGCAAAACGTAGCCCATGACGCGGATAAATTCACACATTGGAAATACAACTCGCCCACCATCTTATTCATATCAAAAGCTTCCAGCAATTGCTTTAAAACTGCCGCCGATTCATTGCCATTCAGTCGTAAAATCAGGTCGCCACCCTGAATAGATCCTTTCAGATCCATGAACCGAATTAGGCGCTCGTTGATATAAACATTGTACATAATCACAGATTTAATGTAGCATTTTTGCTTCGTTTACTTAAAGTGCGTAGGTTTGCATCCTTATGCAAAATGATACAGCCTCAAAAGTAGCCGAATTCTTATTGCAAATTAAAGCAATTAAACTACAACCTGATGAACCCTTTGTTTGGGCATCGGGCTGGAATTCCCCAATTTATTGTGATAATCGCATTGCCCTCTCCTATCCAAGAGTAAGAACTTTCATCCGTCAGGAACTGGTGAAACTAATTGAAGATAAGTTTGGTCGCCCAGATATTATTGCAGGAGTAGCAACTGCTGCCATCGCACAGGGAGCATTAGTGTCAGAAGCATTAGGACTTCCATTCGTGTATGTACGTTCATCGGCAAAAGATCATGGTCGTCAAAATACCATCGAAGGTGAAGTAAAACCCGATTTAACGGCTGTTGTGATCGAAGACCTTGTATCTACTGGAGGTAGTAGCTTAAAAGCGGTGGAAGAATTAAAAAAGAATGGCGTTATTGTAAAAGGACTCGTTTCTATTTTCTCTTACGGATTTGATACTGCTACAGAAAACTTTAAGAAAGCGGCTTGTCCGTTTTACTCTTTATGCAACTACGATATTTTGCTTAAGCAAGCACTTACAACTGGCTATATCAAAGAAGGCGATTTAGAATTATTACAAGACTGGAGAAAAGATCCTGCAAACTGGAAAAAATAATTGTATGACTAGAATTGAGAGCGATAAAGTAAGTATCAGGAAACCATCGTCGGATGTTTTTAGCTATTTGCAGAAAATGGAAAATATTGGAAGTATCCTTCCAGAGCAAGTAGAAAATTTTACTTCAGATAATGATACTTGTCGCTTTGAAATTAAAGGCATGGGTCCAATGGGATTAAAGTTGGGTACTGTAAATCCTGATTCAATTACCTATTTAAAAAATGAAAAAGCGCCTTTCGATTTTTCGCTGATAGCAAGTATTAAAGAAACAGGAGCTGATAGCACAGATGTGCAATTGGTTTTTGAAGCTGACTTAAATCCGATTTTCAAAATGATGGCCGAAAAGCCACTTCAAAATTTCGTTAATCATCTCGTAAAAAAGTTCGAGACGATTATGAACGGCTAACCATTATTCGCGCCTGCGGATGATATACTTTTCGTGATTCCCCCTCGTAAAAAACACTTGCACTTCCGTCGGAATTAATTCCTTCTAAGCGTACGTTAACAGCATTATTATCAATTATCATTTCAACATCATCTTGATTTTGATATAATTTTTGATGATACATTTTACTGATTAGCTCATATTGTCCCGCTTTAAAATAATCAAGGCATTTCTTAATATGTTCAGCTAATTCTAAAACTTCCTTTTCGTAATTATAATTCTCACCTGAAATCATTTTCAACGATGTGGAAGCCGTTTCAAAATTCTCTCAACGATGTGGAAGCCGTTTCAAAATTCTCATCTTTCCATTCTTGATTAAGGTTTAATCCAATGCCTACAATACTCGATGAGATCTTGTCTCCTTTCAGACTATTTTCAATCAACAACCCAGCAATTTTCTTATTATTTACGAGTATATCGTTAGGCCATTTAATTTTTACATTTTCGATTCCTTTCGACTCTAAATAACTACTCACAGCAACTGCAATAATCATATTAAACACAAACTGATCACGATTACTGACCCAGGTGTTCCCTCGTTGACCTCTTCCAGCGGTTTGTTCGCCGCAATAAATCAAGGCATCTTCACTTAATCCCTCACTAATCAATTGATGAGCGTAAGTATTAGTTGAATCCACTAAAATCAGAGGGAATAAGCGCATAAAAGCGATGTTTTTTGTATTTTCGCGTGACAAATTTAATAAACCTGAATGGCAAAAACAGCGCGTGGTGCAAAAGCAGTAAAAACTAAGTCGAAAGATTTATTGAGCGAAGCAATTATTTTAGGATTGCAAGAGAAAAAAGCAAAGAATATTGTCGTTCTGAATTTGAAAGGAATCAGCGGTGCTGTTGCAGATAAATTTATTGTTTGCCATGGTGATTCAACAACACAGGTAGAAGGTCTTTATCGTTCAGTGGATGAAACTGTAGAAAAAGAAATAGGCGAAACTCCAGCTCACGTAGAAGGCAGAACACATGCACACTGGATTCTACTCGATTATATTAACGTGGTGGTTCATATTTTCCAAAGTGATTATCGCGATTTTTATGGAATTGAAAGACTTTGGGCGGATGCGGAAATTGAAGAAATAAAAGATTAACTTTAAAAGTTTTTAATTGTTAAAATAAGGAAGCGCCCTTTGCGATAACGAAAGGGCAATTTGAAAGAAGAAAAATATGTCAGAACAAAAACCTAACGAGGAGAAAAAAAATACTAATCCTCCTAATTTCCCGAATAAACCAAAAGGACCAAAATTCACATTTAATTTTTACTGGCTGTACGTAGCCTTGTTAGTGGTTATTTTGGGCATCAGCATGTTTGATTTTGGAAATCATCCAAGAGAAACATCCAGAAATAAATTCTACTCATGGGTAAAGGCCGGTGATGTAGAAAAAATCAAAGTCATCAATAAAGAAGCTATTGAGGTTTACATAAAAAAAGATTCACTTGTTAAGCCTGCTTTTCAATCAGCAAATAATAAATCATTTAGCAAAACATCTTCTGAAGGTCCTCAATACACATTTACCATTGGTGATCTTGGTGCATTCGAAGAAGAACTGAGTGCTTATCAAAAAGATATTCCGCAGGAAAGCCGAATTAATGTGTACTATGAAAACAATGTGCATAGCATTGGCGATACCATAGCAACTTGGATCTTCCCTATCTCGATTATCATTCTTACAATCTACTTCATCCGTCGAATGAATTCAGGTGGTGCAGGTGGAAGTCAGATTTTTAATATCGGAAAATCAAAAGCAACTTTATTTGACAAAGACCTTCAGGTTAAAGTTACCTTCAACGATGTTGCAGGATTAGAAGAAGCAAAAGTGGAAGTCATGGAGATAGTTGACTTCTTAAAAAATCCAAAGAAATACACGCAGCTGGGAGGTAAAATCCCAAGAGGTGCATTATTAGTTGGCCCTCCGGGAACAGGAAAAACATTATTAGCAAAAGCAGTTGCAGGAGAAGCACAAGTTCCTTTCTTCTCACTATCAGGATCTGACTTCGTTGAAATGTTTGTTGGTGTTGGAGCTTCACGTGTAAGAGATTTATTCCGTCAGGCAAAAGAAAAAGCACCAAGTATTATTTTCATTGATGAGATTGATGCAATTGGTCGCGCACGTGGAAAGCAACCTTCTTTCAGTGCAAATGATGAACGTGAATCCACATTAAATCAATTGTTGACAGAGATGGATGGCTTCGGAAGTAATTCAGGTGTTATCATTCTTGCAGCAACTAACCGTGCGGATATTTTAGATCGCGCTTTACTTCGTCCAGGTCGTTTTGATCGTCAGATTTATGTAGAGCTTCCTGAC
>JBDKGQ010000219.1:0-3187 GCA_039798145.1 Bacteroidota bacterium | reverse complement strand
CCTTTTCCACCTCGTCCACCAGGAACAATAATTTCTTCTTGTCCGTCGTGTTCAATTTCAAAAAACACTTCTCCTGTCTCTTCATCTTTTGCGATGGTGCCAATAGGCACTTCCAAAATAATATCTTGTCCATCAGCACCCGTTTTTAAACCGCTGCTTCCTGGCTGACCATCTTCTCCTAATACGTGTTTACGATATTTTAAATGTAATAATGTCCAAAGCTGCGCATTTCCTTTCACAATGATATGTCCACCGCGACCACCATCACCACCATCAGGACCACCTTTTGCGGTTAGTTTGTCTCGGTGAAAATGCACAGAGCCAGCTCCGCCTTTTCCAGAGCGACAACAAATTTTTACATAATCAACGAAGTTACTTCCCGACATAATTTAAATTTATTTTATTGCATCAATAGCACCACAAAGTCTATCGAAAATTTCATCAATAGAACCAATTCCATTGATACCTGTGTATTTATTTTGTGCCATGTAAAAATCTCTTACAGGCTCAGTCTCGTTTTTGTAAACATCAATTCGCTTTTGAATAATCGCAGGGTCTTGATCATCTGGGCGACCAGAATCTTTACCACGAATCATTAAACGCGTTCTTAATTCTTCTTCATCTACTTCTAATGCAATCATACCGCTGATAGCAGTTCCTTTAGAAGTTAAAAATGCATCCAATGCTGCAGCCTGAGCGGGCGTTCTTGGAAATCCGTCAAAAATGTATCCTTTTGCATCAGGGTGCTTATCAGCTTCCGACTCTAGCATACCAATCGTGATTTCATCAGGTACTAACTGACCTTGATCCATGAATTGCTTTGCTTTATTTCCTAATTCAGTTCCACCTTTAATATTTGCACGGAAAATATCTCCCGTTGAAAGATGCACCAACTGATATTGGTCGATAAGCTTTGCCGATTGTGTTCCTTTTCCTGCTCCCGGAGGGCCAAATAATACAATGTTTAACATATGAGAATCTATTAACTTTTTAATTGATAAATGTCTGCTAAGTTTCTTCCTAATCCGTCATAATCAAGTCCGTAACCCACCACAAAAGCAGGAGGGATTTCAAACCCTACGTAATCAGGCTTAATGGGTTGACGTAATGCTGTTGGCTTGAATAACAAAGTGGCAAAAGCGAGACTTGCAGGATTTTGCTTCTTGAATTCTTCAATTAGGTATAGTGCAGTATCGCCTGTATCGATAATATCTTCAACGATGATTACATCGCGACCTTCGATACTTTCATTTAATCCGATGACATTTTTCACCACACCTGTAGAAGAGGTTCCTTCGTATGAGCTTACGCGGATAAATCCGATTTCGCAAGGCAATTGAATATTACGAAGTAAATCGGCCATAAAAATCACGGAGCCGTTAAGCACACCAATTACTAAAGGGCGTTTACCTTGATAGTCTTCGTTAATTTTCTGTCCTAACTCAACACTTTTTGCTTGTAATTCGGCAGCGGTGATAAATGGCACGAATACCTTATCGTGAACTTGTACTTCGTTTTTCATAAGAAGGCACGAAGGTACGCAAATGCAGGGAAAAAGCAGGGGTGTTCGATAATTTAAGCCTTTATTTTTATCGTTTTTGAAGGCGAAATACGATGAGAACTAAAATTAAACGTTTGTAAATGCTTATTATCGGGTAATTGTGAAAGAAAGGATTTATTTTTGCCGACAATTATGCAATTACAATTCGCAGGTAAAGATTTTAAATTAGGAATATTAGGCGGCGGACAATTAGGTCGCATGCTGATTCAAGAAGCTATTAATCTGAATATTTCAACGGCAGTTTTAGATCCAGATGCTAATGCTCCATGTAGGTATTTAACAGAGCATTTTGTGGTAGGCGATTTTCGTGATGAAGAAACGGTTTATGCCTTCGGGAAGAATGTGAATTTACTTACGATTGAAATTGAGCATGTAAATATTAATGCATTACTGCGATTAGAAAGTGAAGGGGTGTTGGTTTATCCGCAGCCACAAATTTTAGCGATGGTACAGGATAAAGGAATTCAAAAAGAATTTTTTGCATCACATCAAATTCCTACTGCCGATTTTAAATTGATTCACGATAAAGAGCATTTAAAAGAATTTGTTGGGGAGTTTCCAGCAATTTTGAAATTGAGAAAGGGTGGTTACGATGGTAAAGGAGTAATGAAAGTAAAAAGTGTGAATGATTTGAACGATGCTTTTAATGCGCCTTGTGTGTTGGAACAAATGATCGACTTTGATTGTGAGATTGCTGTCATCGTTGCACGAAACAACGCAGGAGAGATTGTTCATTATCCGCCGGTAGATATGGAATTTAATCCGGATGCTAATTTGGTGGAGTTCTTATGTAGTCCTGCAAGAATTTCAGAAGAGATAAAAGAAAAAGCGATTGCTATTGCGCGTAAAGTGATTGAGAAAACAGGCATGACGGGAATATTAGCAGTAGAAATGTTTGTGACGAAATCAGGAGATGTTTTAGTGAATGAAATTGCACCGAGGCCACATAACAGCGGACATCAAACGATAGAGGGAAATATTACTTCACAGTATGCGCAACACTTACGTGCTATTATGGGATTGCCATTGGGTGATACATCGATTATTATGCCTTCGGTGATGATTAATCTACTAGGGGAGAAAGGATTTACAGGCGAGGCGCACTATGATGGAATTCAGGAAGCGATGGCTAACGGCGGTGTATATGTGCATTTGTATGGAAAGAAAGAAACAAAACCAATGCGTAAGATGGGACATGTAACTGTGCTTTCAGAAACACTTGATTCAGCAATTTCAAACGCAAAAAAAGTTCAACAACAAATAAAAGTTTTAACACGATAAAATCAACAATATGAATAAGCCATTAGTAGGAATCATCATGGGAAGTAACAGTGATTTGCCTGTTATGCAGGAAGCAGCCACTATCTTAGAGCAATTTGGAGTTGCCTATGAGATGACAGTTGTTTCTGCACATCGTACTCCTGAGCGAATGTTTGATTATGCTAAGCAGGCAGATAAGAAAGGGATTAAAGTGATTATCGCAGGCGCTGGTGGTGCTGCCCACTTACCTGGAATGGTTGCATCGGTTACGCCGTTACCTGTTATTGGTGTTCCAGTGAAATCGAGTAATAGCATTGATGGATGGGATTCGATTTTATCGATTTTGCAAATGCCGAATGGAGTTCC
>JBDKGQ010000218.1:0-4603 GCA_039798145.1 Bacteroidota bacterium | reverse complement strand
ATTGGTTACGGACAAGATTACATTAGAGGTTATGATTACTATGTAATGAATGGTCAGAATTTTTTATTAATGAAATCCCAATTAAAGTACACCTTAATGAAAAAACGTGTTTATCGGACATCATTTATCAAATCTGAGAAGTTTAACCAGATTCCTGTTGCTATGTACATTAATTTGTTTGCTGATGGAGGATATGTACAGTACAAATATTACAACCGATTGAATAATCTTTCAAATAAATTTCAATATTCATATGGGATTGGATACGATTATGTAACCTATTACGATTTAGTTTTCAGATTTGAATATGCATTCAACAGAATGAAAGAATCAGGATTTTTTTTCAGAATAGGCGCTGCATTTTAATCTTTACATGAATTGAATTTATAACTTTACATTATGAAGATTGCATTATACGCCCGCCAATTATCTGAAAGCAACCATGGTATTGCCATTCAGCTTATCGGAGAGATTTTAAATCGCGGTGCTATGCCAATCATTTATCAACCATTATTTAATCAATTAAAATCCGCTTTAAAGCACCATGACCATTTTGAGCTTTATAACTCAGGGTCTGAAATCAGAGGTAAAGTAGATTTTCTTTTTAGCATTGGTGGCGACGGGACAATCTTAGACACCTTGACACAAGTTCAAGATAGTGGAATACCCGTTTTAGGAATTAATGTAGGACGCCTAGGCTTCCTTTCAAGCATTTCTACGCAAGAAATTAATCAATGCCTTGATTCACTATTCAAAGGGCATTACACCCTCGACAAAAGGCGTTTATTACGACTTGATTCTAGCATCAATCTTTTTGGAGATGTAAATTATGCTTTAAATGAACTAACTATTCATAAGAAGGACAGTTCAAGCATGATTATCATCAATACATTCATCAACGGAGAATATTTAAATTCATATTGGGCAGATGGATTAATTATCGCAACACCCACTGGCTCCACGGGATATTCCCTTAGCTGCGGTGGTCCTATCATAGCGCCTTATTCTGAAAACTTTGTTATTACCCCTATTGCTCCTCACAATTTGAATGTTAGACCAATTGTTGTTTCGGATGAAAATGTAATTTCTTTAGAAGTTGAGGGAAGGTCACAGTATTTTATTGCCTCTCTTGACTCGCGATCTGTCACAATCGATTCATCTGTATCATTAGCCATTAAAAAATCGGATTTCACCATGAATTTGCTTAGAATTGGCAACGATAACTTCCTTGACACATTGAGAAAGAAGCTTAATTGGGGATTAGACTCAAGGAATTAGAAAAAAGGATTGAATCTATTTTTCATAAAACCCACGGATTTTTGAGCGAAAATGTTATTTTTGTCCATAAGACTCATGTCGCTCATTTATGAAAAAGAATTTACTGCTAGTATTAGTATTCATCTTCGCACTTACCTCTAGTATTAGTATTCATCTTCGCACTTACCTCTGACTCTAATGCACAACGTCTTCGTTCAAGATGGAAAGCATATCGTTACGAATGGAGTGCAGGTGTTGGAGCTTCCAACTTCCTTGGTGATTTAGGTGGTGCAAACCAGATAGGAACCAATGGATTTAAAGATTTGGAACTTTCTTTAACACGTCCTTCATTAACCCTAGGTTTAAAATATAAAATTGCAGAGTCGTTTGCATTACACTCACATGTTACTTACGGACAAGTTCGTGGAGATGATAAATTAACAACTGAGTATTTTCGAAACAATCGCAATCTTAATTTCAAATCAAATATTTACGAATTCAATATCAACTTCGAATACGCATTTTTATCGTCGAGACAAGGGGGTATTTATCGTTTAAGAGGAGTAAAAAGATCAAGTTCATTTGAAGCTCAGGGATATGTTTTCGCAGGAGTAGGTGTATTTCATTTTAATCCAAAGGGGCAATGGAATGACAAATGGTATGAATTGCAGCCATTAGGAACTGAAGGGCAAGGTATTTCTGAAGGCAGAAAAAAATACAATAGGACACAGGTTTGTATTCCAATTGGCGTTGGTGCTCGTTATTTCTTCAATAGAAGAATGGGCGTTGGTGTAGAATTCGGAATTAGAAAAACGTTTACGGATTATATCGATGATGTAAGTAAAACGTATTACGATAAACAAGCGATTAGTCAGGCTAACGGAACAGTTGCTGGATATTTGTCAGACCCTAGTCTAAATTCCACTACGCCACAAACAAATCTAGGCTCTCAAAGAGGAGATGCAACAGATAATGATGCTTATATGTTCTTGATGTTTAGTTTTCACTACAAGTTAAGAACTGGTAGAACTAACTTCCCTGTATTCTAACTTTTAAAATTTGCAATTTTCATTCTTTTATTCCGTTTCGAAATAATGTTCAGGAAAATTGTATTCTCGTTATTACTTTTAATTTCATCAATTTCCTCCTCTGTAAATGGCCAGTCGAGAGAAATGGGAATAATGCTAGGAGTAATGAACTACAAAGGTGATTTACAAAAGGCAACCTATGCTGGGGAAAACAACTTACCTGGCTTTGGATTTTTATATCGAAGAAGCTACAGCAACCATTGGGCATTTAAAACGGCAATAAGTTATGGTCACATTAAGGCTGATGATGCTCAATCAGATGATGCTTTTAATCAAAATCGAAATTTAAATTTTAAAAGTTCCATTTTAGAGGGAACTGGTCAATTTGAATTTAATTTTTTTCCGTATCAAACAGCCAATCCTTCCACGATTTTCACACCTTACATGTCGGTAGGTCTATCTGTTTTTAGATTTAACCCAAAAGCTTACTATAATGGAGGTTATGTTGAACTTCAGCCATTAGGAACGGAAGGGCAAGGAACTGTAGCCAATCCCGATAAAGACTTATACAAAAGGACTAACCTCGCATTTGTATTTGGAGGTGGATTTAAATGGAAAATTGGTCGTAGATGGAGTGTAGTATTAGAATCAATTGTAAGAAAAACTTACACCGATTATTTAGATGATGTTAGTGGCGTTTATGCAGATCCCAATGCGATACGCGTAGAATACGGAAAAACGGCTTATTATTTATCTGATAGATCGATTGTAAAAAACAAGGCTGGAAATATTGGAAGACAACGAGGAGATAATACAAATCGCGACTGGTATCACTTCACTGGAGTTCAGTTTACATATACGTTATCAAAGCACTACATTGACCAGTGCCGACCATTCAGAATTAAATTGTGGTAATTCGCAGTTAAACCGTAGTTAATTAGCGATTTTTTCTCTGACACGACATCCATTTTATTACATTTGTATCCCTTCGAAAATTAATAATGTCAACTAAAGATTTACTCAATCACGAGAAAATGCCAAAGCATATTGCCATCATCATGGATGGTAATGGTCGATGGGCAAAACAGCAGGGTAAATTAAGAACATTCGGACATGCGAGCGGTGTAACTGCTGTAAAAGATGTTACAGAAGGGGCTGCAGAATTAGGTGTTGAAGTATTAACGCTTTATGCTTTCAGCACCGAAAACTGGAATCGACCAAAATTTGAGATTGACGCATTGATGAGTCTCCTGGTACAAACAATATCAAAAGAGACAGAAACATTAATGAAGAATAATATCCGATTGGCAACAATCGGAGATACCAATAGCCTACCTTCTGGTGTAAAGGAAAAGCTAGAGAAAGCGATCGCTAAAACTGCCGGCAATAGCAGAATGACACTCGTTCTAGCATTGAGTTACAGCTCCCGTTGGGAAATAACCAAGGCTGTTCGTGAAATTGCAAATGAAGTAAAAGAAGGAAAAATGGATGTTGATGCGATAAATGAAAGTACAATTTCATCTCATTTGACAACAGCCGAATGGCCTGACCCAGAATTAATGATTCGTACTAGTGGTGAAACGAGAATTAGCAACTATTTGCTTTGGCAATTGGCTTATGCAGAGTTGTACTTCACAACTAAGCTTTGGCCCGACTTCCGAAAAGAAGATTTGTACGAAGCAATTTATAATTATCAAAATAGAGAAAGAAGGTTCGGAATGATATCGGAACAAGTTAAATAAACACATGCAAAAAATTTCAACTTATATTTTATTGTTCCTGCTTTTAGTAATTGGTCATCAATCCACTTTTGCGCAAACAGTAATCAATGGCAACGAAGACTTAATTGATTATTCAAGTCCCAAAGAATACGAACTAGGAGGAGTTACCGTTTCTGGAGTTCAATACTTAGATGAGAGCGTCCTAATTACATTGACAGGTTTATCAGTTGGAGAGAAATATAAAATTCCTGGAGAAAAACTTTCCACTGCTATTGAAAATTTATGGAAGCAAGGTTTACTGTCAGATGTAAAAATTTATGTAACTAAAATTATTGACGGAAAAATATTTCTTGAATTTAGAATTAAGGAATTACCTCGACTTTCAAAATTCACTTTTCAAGGTGTGAATAAATCAGAAGCAGATAAATTAAGAGAAAAACTATCCTTAGTTAAGGGTAAAATTATCAATGAGAATCTGATTCAAACAACGAAGAACTTAGCCAAAGATTATTTTATTGAAAAAGGATATTTGTTTACGGATGTAACTGTAAATACGGAGAAAGATACCACTGCAGGCGCTAATTCACAGCTGATGGT
>JBDKGQ010000217.1:0-3196 GCA_039798145.1 Bacteroidota bacterium | reverse complement strand
TATAGCGCTGGACAATATCCTCAAAACAATTTATTCAATCCAATTGCCTGGGCAGCATTTATCAAAGCCTGGAAAGATGGTAGCCTGAAAAAGAAAGACGAACCTAAGATTGATGATTAATAGAATGATTCGCCAGTTATCCTTTTTCAGAGTTTTCTTCATTAGCCTTCTGACATTATTAGCTAGTAATGTCAATGGGCAAGATGGGATTATTAAAGGTTTTGTTGGCGACTCCTTGCGTAAGCCAATCGAGGCCTGTAATGTTTCTATACAGGGAGAATCAAACGGAACAATTACGGATACTCGCGGTCGTTATGAATTAAAAGTTACTCCTTACAAAGAACTAACTGTTGTATATAGTTTTTTAGGGTTTTCTCCGCAGAAGTATACTATCAAGTTAACACCGGGAGAAATAAAAGAACTGAATGTTCAACTGCAATCAACCGTAAAAATGTTGGGGCCAGTAAATGTATCTGGAGAGAAAAGCAGGGATTTATTAATGACCCCGATACAACCCAAGACCTTAGAATTAATGCCAAGCGCGAGTGGGAACTTTGAGGGCTCGCTAAAAACATTCCCTGGTGTTGTATCGAACAATGAACTATCTTCTACCTATTCTGTTCGTGGTGGTTCGTTTGATGAAAACCTGGTTTATGTAAATGATGTAGAAATCTATCGTCCGTTTTTAACGCGTAGCGGACAACAAGAAGGATTAAGTTTCATCAACTCCGACTTAATTGCCAATATCAATTTTAGCTCTGGAGGATTTAATGCTACTTACAGCGACAAGCTATCTTCTGTACTTGATATTGAATACCGAAACCCGGAAGGCTTTGCAGGTTCTGCTTATGTGAGTTTTTTAGGAGCGGGATTTCATCTTGAAGGAATTTCAAAAAATGAAAAGTTTACATGGCTATCAGGCTTCCGTCAGAAGTCGAATCAGTTTTTATTAAAGAATTTAGATACGCGCGGTGAATACAAACCATCATTTACCGATTTACAATCTTTATTCAATTATAAATTCACCGATCGCACTTCCCTATCCTTCTTAGGGAATATTTCCATCAATGACTATCGAGTTATTCCTACAACTCGTGAAACTGAATTTGGTAATATTAATGAAGCACTAAAGTTTACTGTTTACTTCGGAGGACAAGAACAAAACGCCTACTCTACTTCGCAAAGCGCATTGACATTAAACCATCGTGTGAATGACCATTTAAATTTGAAATTTATTGGAGCAGGATTTATCACGAAGGAAAAAGAATTCTTTGATATACTTGGTGAATATTTTATTGATGAGTTAGATAAAGATTTAGGATCCTCCAACTTTGGTAACGTTGCCTTTAACAGAGGAATCGGTGCTTTTCTCGATCATGCTAGAAATGAATTACAAGCAAGTGTTACTAGCTTTGAACATAAAGGAACGTATGTTCAGTCGAAGTATAACTTTAAGTGGGGAGTAAAAGCGCAGCATGAAGAAATAAGTGACAATATTGACGAATGGCAATATCGTGACTCCGCCGATTTTTCAATTGTTCATCCGCAAGACAATCCAGGTGACTCCGTTGATTTCACCCAACAGATTGTATTGAACAATGTGGTTAAAAACAAAATCGATTTAAACTCAAATCGCTTTAGCGGATTTTTAAATAGTACGTGGCAGTTAGATAGCAGCTTTACATTGCTTGCAGGTGTTCGTGCTACCTATTGGGATTTTAATCAAGAATTAAATATTAGTCCGAGAGCATCGATTGAATACCGACCTAAAGGCAATAAGTACTTAAAACTAAGAGCTGCTACAGGAGTGTATTATCAACCTCCTTTCTATAGAGAACTAAGAGGGCTGGATGGAAAAATCAATCCTGATGTTAAGGCGCAGCAATCCATTCATTTTATTGTTGGTGGCGACTATCAATTTTTATCGTGGGGACGAGAATTCAAATTAACGGCTGAAGCTTATTATAAAAAAATGAGCAACTTAAATCCGTATAAACTGGACAATACGCGTATTCGATATTTAGCAAAAAACAATGCCGACGGATATGCGACAGGGTTAGACCTAAGGGTAAATGGAGAATTTGTAAGTGGTATAGAAAGTTGGGCTTCAATGTCATTCTTAAAAACGGAAGAAGATTTAAATGATGATGGCTATTACAAATACTATAATTCTGAAGGCGATTTAATTGTTCCTGGTTATACTTACAACAACATTGCTGTAGACAGTCAGTTTGTAACACCAGGAAATATTCCCCGCCCTACTGATCAGAGTGTAACTTTTAGTTTATTCTTTCAGGACTACCTACCAAAAAATCCAACTGTTCGTATGCACATGACGTTAGTATTTGGAACTGGATTACCATTTGGTCCTCCCGGAAACGATCGTTACAAAGATGTTTTAAGAGCACCAACCTATCGAAGAGTTGATATTGGATTTTCGAAGATCTTAATTGATGAAGATAAACCGAATACCAGCCGCTTGAAATTAATCAGCAAATTAAAATCGCTATCCTTAAGTTTAGAAGTTTTCAATTTATTACAGGTAAGCAATACTATTTCATACACATGGATTACCGATGTTACAGGACGACAGTATGGAATTCCAAATTACTTAACCTCACGATTACTGAACTTAAAATTACAAGCTAAATTTTAAAGCGTATGTCGAATAAGAATAAAGGCAAATCAGGATTAGTGTATTCTACCAATCCGAATTTTCAATATCAGGAAGAAGATAATAATCAAGAAACGTTACCACCGCAACAGCAATCATTAAAAATCTGGTTAGAACGAAAAGGCGGTGGGAAAATGGTGACAGTTGTAAAAGGATTCATTGGTTCTGATGATGATTTAGAATCGCTTGGCAAAATGCTTAAAAGTAAATGTGGTGTTGGCGGAACAGCGAAAGATGGAGAAGTTTTGATTCAAGGTGATCACAGAGAAAAAGTGCTTGCATTGCTTATACAAAATGGATATCAAGCAAAGAAAGCTGGTGGATAATTTATTTTAAAACTACCTGATAGAAATTATGTTGCTCAAGGCCTTCGTAATTTTTAATAGAAGAAAAACAAAAAGAGTTTTTAGAAATCCACGAAAGCGATTCAATATATTGCTTCTTCAAGTTGATTACAGTTGATAAATCGAGACAATAAGACTTCTTGTTTTTTACCACTTTAATAATGATTACTTCGGATTC
>JBDKGQ010000216.1:0-3203 GCA_039798145.1 Bacteroidota bacterium | reverse complement strand
TCCTCCATAGGTATGCTCCCAAACAATAGCACCCAACGAATCAAAGCATACAACCCAATAATCATAAGTTGCTAAGGATGCATCGCGGTTAGGTTCTGATTTGTACGCCGACGTATCGGAAGAAGAAGGAGCCACCATCACAAATTGGTGATTGCTGGTACGAATTAGTTTTTTAGGATACTCGCTACCGTTACCTCCAATGGTCATGTCGAACTTACGTACGAGCGACTGACTAAAAGCAACCTGAGAACAAACGAAAAACACCATTACTGCTGCCAAGCATTTAAATGCCTTTGAACTTATATTTTGCATATTCAAATTTGAGAATTATTTTCTAATAAGCGCTCAAGTTGTAATTCTAATTGTTTTTTCTCCGGAAGGTATAATTGATATTTGCTTACGAAAAGCTGATTACTTATATTTTCTAGTGCATATTCAACCAGGATTTGATCTTTATAAGCTCCTAATATAATCCCTATCGGAGCATTATCCCCCTCTACATTTTGCTCTTTCGCAAAATAATTCAAATACAAATTCATTTGACCAATATCATTATAATCAATCTCCCCGCGCTTTAAATCAATCAAAACAAAACACTTCAAAATCCTATGGTAGAAAACAAGATCAACATAAAAATGCCTATTTGAAATTGAAATTTTATATTGACGACCAACAAATGTAAATCCCTTACCTAGTTCAAGTAAAAACGTTTCAAGGTTAACAATAAGCTTTTCTTCTAATTCCCCTTCTAAGAAAATCTCTTTTTGCGGAATCCCTAAAAATTCAAATATGTATGGATCCTTTATAATATCGATGGGCTTTATCACTTCAGCACCATTTTGCGATAGCTCAAGTTGCAGTTCTTTATTTCGACTTTTGGCCAACCGATAAAACAAATGACTTTTCATCTGACGCTTTAATTCGCGAACGCTCCAATTTTCTTGCTCGCATTGCTTCAGGTAAAATCCAATTGCCAAATCATTTTCTTCCTTCATTAGTTCTATATAATGACTCCAGCTCAATTGTCCAGACAGTGTCTGGACTTTCTTGAATTTTATGTACAACTGTCTGATTTGAAATAAATTAGAACGACTAAATCCTTTTCCAAGTCTAATCGTTAAGTCCTTTGACAAACGATCCACAATCTCTGTCCCATAGTCAGCGCGTGAATTTCCTTGCTGCTCAAATTCAACAATGTGTCTTCCAATTTTCCAATAAGTATTTACCAAGATGGTATTTACATTTCTTACTGAATTTACCTGTCCCGCTTCAAGTAAATTACAAATTTGACTTACCAATCCATGATAAGAATTTTGCTTTGACATAGCATTAAAATTTATTAGAGCCCTGAATATTGAATTCAATTACGAACCAATAAAAATCAAAAGGCCTTTGATTTATAATCGCAAAAGTAAATTCAAAATACATCTGAATAAGAAATTACCCGATTTGTTAAAAAATAAAAAACGGAGACCTCTCAGCCTCCGTTTCTACTATTTCTTATTTCAATTATGCTTTTTGTAAGTACATCACTTCTTTCACTGCTTTAATAACACGAGCAGGATTTGGAAGGTATGCTTCTATTAATGTTGGTGCATACGGTAATGGAACGTCGCCACCCATAACACGCAATACAGGAGCATCTAAATAATCGAATGCCTCGCGCTGAACTTTAAATGCAACCTCTGTAGCGATTGCAGCTAGTGGCCAGCTCTCTTCAACAATTACCAAACGGTTTGTTTTCTTAACAGAGTTAATTACCGTTGCATAATCAATCGGACGAACTGTTCTTAAGTCAATTACTTCTGCATTGATATTTTCAGCAGCTAATTCTTCAGCAGCTTTTAACGCTACTTTCATCATTTTACCGAAAGAAACAATCGTCACATCAGTACCTGCCTTTTTAATATCAGCAACTCCGATTGGCATTAAGTACTCTCCATCAGGCACCATTCCTTTGTCGCCATACATTTGCTCCGATTCCATGAAAATGACTGGATCGTTATCACGAATAGCTGACTTTAATAATCCCTTAGCATCAGCAGGGTTAGAAGGAACAATCACTTTTAATCCCGGACAGTTCGCATACCAGCTCTCGAAAGCCTGGCTATGCTGAGAACTCAACATACCTGCAGAGGCAGTTGGTCCACGGAATACAATCGGACAACCGAAATGTCCACCCGACATACTTTTCATTTTAGCTGCTGAGTTGATAACCTGATCAATCGCAACTAATGAGAAGTTAAAGGTCATGAATTCGATGATTGGACGTAATCCGTTCATCGCAGCACCTACACCAATACCAGCAAATCCTAATTCAGCAATTGGAGTATCGATAATACGCTTAGCTCCAAATTCAGCCAGCATTCCCTGACTTACCTTATAAGCCCCATTATATTCTGCTACTTCTTCTCCCATTAAAAAGATGCTTTCATCACGGCGCATTTCTTCCTGCATTGCTTCTCTTAAGGCCTCACGAAACTGTAGTTCTCTCATGTTTATTGTTTTTTTCGAATGACAAAAATAAAGTTAACCACCTTACAAAAAAAGAAAAGTGGTAATAAAACCAAAAAACTATTCATTATCGTCTGTTAATAGCAACAATGCTCCTCGCAACTCACTCTCAGTATGACGATTTTGCTGCTTTTGCGCGACCACAATTCCCGACTTAAACACTTCAACAGCAGCATCTAATAATCCTATTTGCTGAAGTAGTTTACCCAATTGATAATAAAGCGCAAGGTACTCGGAATCAATTATCCGAAGTTGCTTTAAATACTCAATTGCTTTAGAGGCCTCGCCTGCTTTAGCATATTCCAAGGCCAACGCATAGCGCGAAAAGGTATCAGATGGGTCGTCTTGTATATACTCCTGAAGCATTTTTATGCGGTCGTTCATGGTTATGTTTTGCTGTGCGCACAAAAGTAATATTCATCGGCTGATATCAATGTCTTTTGTAATGTTTTATCAGCTTATTTTCTTTTTTTAGTGGACTTGGGTAAGTATCTTTGCAGCATTGAAAGTAACGAGACAATTATGAAAATTTTAGTTTGCATCAGCAACGTTCCCGACACTACTACCAAAATCAATTTTACCGACGATCATAAGTCGTTTGTATCCAACGGGGTTACCTTTATTATTAATCCTTATGATGAAATAGCACTTACAAGAGCTTTAGAAATTTCTGAAGCAAATGCAGGATC
>JBDKGQ010000215.1:0-3205 GCA_039798145.1 Bacteroidota bacterium | reverse complement strand
ATCCAGTAAAGTCACTTGAATTAGTTGCATCTGTATTTGGACTAGCCCAATGACTCAAACCAATCTCTTTTAATTTACCTCCAGCGATTGAATCACCACCCAGATAATTAGCAAGCTCTGTCCATTCAGAATCACTTGGGGCATGCCAATTCGCAGGACATAATCCAAGCGGATTAGTAACTGCATACCAATTGTAAAGCTTACCATAAACAACTGTAATCGGCGGATCATTATTATTTTAGATATACATCCTTAATAAATATTCAACAAGTACTGTTTAAATCAAATGCTAGCATAAAATTCAATATCACTCGGAACTGTTCATACTATTTTTAATTTAACCTTACGAAAGCCCCATTGGAATCAAGACAGGTCAACAAAAGAAACCAATAACCACCTATTACAGAGGAAAACTAAATCATTTAAATAAAGAGGACTCTTAAGGAAAACTAATACTCAGAAAGTTGATTGAATAAAAAACTAAATAGAATCATTGTTACTAATCCTTCACACACCTTACAGAAAAACCATACGTTTCTTTATAGGCATTCCTAAACAGATCATCATTCGAAGAATTCAAACTTCGGAAATACGCACCCGTTAGTGAGTCTTGTGTTGTGCTCCACCAAAAACCAACCGCATAAATATTATAGTAAGCACCAGTTGGCAAACGATATCCCCCAGGCAATCCAGTAAAGCCACTTGAATTAGTTGCATCTGTATTTGGACTAGCCCAATGACTCAAACCAATCTCTTTTAATTTACCTCCAGCGATCGAATCACCACCCAGATAATTAGCAAGCTCTGTCAATTCAGAATCACTTGGGGCATGCCAATTCACAGGACATAATCCAAGCGGATTGGTTACTGCATACCAATTGTAAAGCTTACCATAAACAACTGTAATCGGCGGATCATTATTATAGTCGGCACAAGCTCCAGTAATATTAGACTGCCAATCGACACTACTTAGGTTGGTGGTTATATTAACTCCGTTTCTATAACGAGTAGTTTTTAAATTCTCCTTCATCCATGTTTGATTGCCAATCTTTACTTCGTGATAAACATTTCCATCAATATCAGTAAATGTCACTTCCGAGGTACCACCACCATTAGATGCAACAGGAGCATCATCATCAGAACATGAAACAAAAAAACATATTGAAATAGCAATAAAAAAGAGATATCTTCTCTGTATAAATCCAACAGCCATAATTAAATTTAATTTTTAACGCATCTTACAGACAATCCTGAATTCCTGTCATCGCTTTGCAAACGACTTTCAAAACTATTTTTATACATAGAAACAGAACCGACACTCACATTCGCTCCATAATCAGTAGATGACCACCAATGGCCATTATCACCCCTACCGCCGTATGAACCCGACTCCAATCTCAATCCTCCTGGCGTTGCTGTAAAACCACTGATATTATTTGCACCAGTGTTCGGAAAGTTCCAATGCGAATAACCTGCTTCCTTTAAATAAGGTGCAGCCACCAACTCCCCTCCAAATAAGTTTATCAAATCAATCCAATCCGAATCAGAAGGAACATGCCACCCAGCAGGACAAAGTCCATTAGGGTCTGCAACAGCATACCAATTATACACTTTCCCATATTCATAATCACCAGTGGTATCATCATACATAGTAGAATAACAAGGTGTTGTTGCCGTATTCCAATAATAATTATTCAAACCTGTTGGGATAATAGTTCCATTTTTAAAATGTACTGAACGCAAGTTATCGGTTGTCCATGTTTTTGAACCAATCACCACCGTACGATAAACATTACCATCAAAATCAGTCACCGTACCTGTTGTTAATTGTCGGCAGATTTGAAAATTTACAACTTGAGGCGTTCCATTTAAATTGATTAATTGTGCAGTTGACATTTGCCATGGAAATCCTGCATTTATTACTGCATTATTATCACAAAGTAACACATTGTATACTCCATTGTTAGTATAAACAATTTCACTCCCATTAATGACTACATAACTAGGCGACAAAGGCTGGTTATTACAATCCGTTATTTGTCCGCTTACATTAGTATATACTAATTGACTTGTATTCACAAAAATTGAGTCGAGATTTACATCCGATGAAAATGGACCAATACTACTACTATAAAGATTCGTATAATTTCCATTGCAGAATTTACTTATAGTTAAATTTAAAACTTCATTGCTTGGCACCATTCCACCAACCTCACCATTTGAATTAGTTATATCAGTCCCCCCACCCATATTTGTTGTTGACATTATTGTAACGAAATATCCTGCTAATGGTAAATTATTTTGAACATCGAAAACTTTACTTGTTAAATAAATATAATCATAGGGATAATCGGCATTCCAAAATGAAAAATGACTTACGTTGCCGATATATACATTGTTAACTAATGTAGCTGAACTTTCTTTTTTCCAAACTCCTATTGTCTCATCCAACGACCATAATGGAATCGTTGATGGTGCATTTGATAATAATGAGGCTGGCACCGTTAGACGAATTTCTGCTGTCTTACCACTTTCAATTTGCAATTTTTGTCCGCTGCTACTTGTCAACTCCACGGCCATCATCCCATAAGAAACCAAACCATAAGAATTGGCGCTATCTACCCCTACCAAACTTCCTGGCATTTCACTTCTGAAATTTGGTCCAGCGGGATTAATATGCTTGAGCGCCACATTTACAATTCCGTTATAAGGCGCGTTATTTAATTGAACACTACTTGGCTCTATCGTTACTGAAACACCCAATGATGAAACAGTACCGCCATCAACACTATTGAAAGATCCGGAATTTGATTTTGAAAGTAAGGCAATCGATAATTCATTACCACCATCCTTTGGAATAAAACTTCTGATACCTTTGAAATAACCATCCTTTTCTACTGTTACAAATCCTAACTTATCAAATGCATTAATATTCATTAAAGCAAAAATCCCCATATTATCAGTAGTGGTTGATTTACTACCGCTCTTAACCGTTGCACCTGAAATTGGCGCACCACTTTCATCGACAACTCTTCCTATTGCATTTATTGTAATTCCACTTCCAAAATATTCATTAGCAGGGATTGTTGATTCAGGTCCTGTTACATCGTCTTTTGTACATGAATTAAAAGCTGTAATAACGAGCAACATTACTATCAATCGATAATAAGTTGTTTTCATAAATTAAAGGATATTAAGTTAAAAT
>JBDKGQ010000214.1:0-3205 GCA_039798145.1 Bacteroidota bacterium | reverse complement strand
GATTATTTTTTAGAATGATTATCGCTTCTTGATTGCCCATTTTTTTTGAATAACTCCAATCCTTACAAGCCCCTTCAAAATCACCTTGCGCTTTCTTTACAAACCCACGATTATTGTAAGCCTCATAATTACTTGCATCAAACTTAAGAACTTTATTAAAATCATTCATAGCCAGGTCGTATTTTTTCAATTTAGAATAAGCACTTCCTCTCGACAAATAGGCTTGAACATGGGTACTATCATAATTCAACACGGTATTATAATCCGCTAACTCCCCTTCATAATTTCCAACACTACCCTTTACAAAACCTCTCTTAATATATGCGTTATAATTGAGCGAATCGAATGATAACGCTTCATCGAGTAATTTAATTGCTTCCTGCGGGTGACTCAAACGAAATTGCGTCATGGCCCTATTGTAAAGTTCATTCGACTTTACCTTATCCTGCGCCATCGTAGAATGAAACAACAGAATCAAAACAAGCAATATACTACCTCTCAATTTCATTAACTTAATTTAAAAAAGAAAGGTCGCCAAATGACGACCTTTCACATTATTCAACTATTTTTATTTATCAATGCTGATTAATTCAACTTCGAAAATTAAAGCTGTGTTAGGACCAATTTTTCCACCTGCACCTCTTTCGCCATAAGCTAAATTAGAAGGTAAATAAAGCATCCACTTAGAACCAACTGGCATTAATTGTAAAGCTTCTGTCCACCCTGGAATTACTCCTGTTACAGGGAATGATGCTGGTTGCCCACGCTCAACAGAACTATCGAATACAGTTCCATCGATTAAAGTACCATGATAATGAGCAGTGATTTTATCGTTTAAGGTTGGCTTTGGACCAGTCCCCATTTTAACCACTTTGTATTGAAGTCCGCTAGCTGTAGTAACTACCCCTTCTTTCTTCTTGTTTTCTTCTAAGAAAGCTTTTCCTTTAGATTCGTTTGCTGCACCTTTTTCTTTTTCCTTACCCATCATGTACGTTTGGATTGCACCTTCACATGCTTGAACTGTCATAGCTGGCTTGTTCGCGAAGAAATCCTTCATACCCTGAGCCATGATATCGACGTTCACGTCATCTAAATTACCTTGCTTCAAATTGTTTGCGATCGATACGCCAAGGCTGTAGCTAATCGAATCCTTTTCTGTTTTCATATTTGTGTTTGATTTTTCCTGAGCATTGCAAGAAGAAACTACCATTGCTATTACGAAAGCAGGTAGCATTAATTTTTTAAGTGTCATATTGATTTTATTTGATGGCAAATATAGGAAATTGTCGTTTGAGTGATAATCCTCGATTAAAATTAACTTAATTTTATTTTGAATGTTATTTTCCTGAATTCATAGTCCGAACAAGTATATATTTGCACTCTTATGCCCTTTCAATTAACCTCACAATTTCAACCTACAGGTGATCAGCCGCAAGCGATTGCTCAACTGTCGAAAGGCATAGCAAACAACGACTTTGCACAGACCCTTTTAGGTGTTACGGGGTCCGGTAAAACATTTACGGTTGCGAATGTTATTCAGAATATTCAACGTCCGACTCTGATTTTAAGTCATAATAAAACGCTGGCAGCTCAACTTTATTCTGAGTTCAAGCAATTTTTTCCGAATAACGCTGTAGAGTACTTTGTTTCTTACTACGACTATTACCAGCCAGAAGCCTATATTCCAACGACAAATACCTATATCGAAAAGGATTTGTCCATTAATGAAGAAATTGAAAAACTTCGTTTAAGCACTACCACTTCTTTGTTATCGGGAAGACGAGATATTATTGTTGTTTCATCTGTATCATGCATCTATGGTATGGGTAACCCTGCTGATTTCGCAGAGAATATTGTTCGTATTCAAAAAGGGCAACGCATTAGCAGAAATGCTTTTTTACATCATCTCGTAACTTCACTTTATTCTCGAACAACAGCAGAATTTAAAAGAGGTAATTTCAGAGTGCAAGGCGATACTGTAGATGTATTTCCTGCCTATAGTGATCTAGCAGTTAGAGTAACTTTCTTCGGAGATGAAATTGAGGAGTTGGCAACGATAGAACCAAGTACAGGAAAGAAATACGAGAAGCATGATCATCTGGCTATTTTCCCTGCGAATATCTTTGTAACCAGTCAAGCGCGACAGCAAGGTGCTATCCATTCTATTCAAGCAGATTTGGTAAAACAAATTGATTATTTCCATGAAATTGGGAAACATCTCGAAGCAAAGCGATTAGAAGACAGAGTTGTTTTTGATTTAGAAATGATTCGTGAGCTAGGATACTGTTCAGGAATTGAAAACTACTCACGTTATTTTGATGGCAGAGGTCAAGGAGCTCGTCCATTCTGTTTGATAGATTATTTCCCGAAGGATTTTTTACTAGTTGTCGATGAGAGTCATGTAACGGTACCGCAGATACGTGCAATGTATGGTGGCGACCGTTCAAGAAAAGTTAATCTGGTAGAATACGGTTTTCGACTTCCTTCTGCAATGGATAATCGTCCGCTAAAGTTTGAAGAATTTGAAAGCCTTATCAATCAAGTGATATTTGTAAGTGCGACACCTGCCAACTACGAACTTGAAAAATGTGAAGGTGTAATTGTAGAACAAGTTATTCGTCCGACAGGATTATTAGACCCACCAATTGAAGTAAGACCTGTCACCAATCAAGTGGATGATTTATTAGAGGAAATCGAAAAGACCATTCAGAAGAAAGAGCGTGTATTAGTCACAACACTGACTAAACGAATGGCGGAAGAATTAACGAAATATTTAACTAAGCTGGATATCCGCTGCCGTTATATTCACTCTGAAGTAGAGACATTGGAACGAATCGAAATTTTGCAAGAATTAAGAGCAGGTATCATTGATGTTTTAATTGGAATCAACTTATTGAGAGAAGGTTTGGATTTACCAGAAGTTTCTTTAGTTGCCATTTTAGATGCAGACAAAGAAGGGTTCTTACGTTCAAATAGATCACTTACTCAAACAGCAGGAAGAGCGGCGAGAAATTTAAATGGTAGAGTAATTATGTATGCGAATAAAATCACGGAAAGCATGCGTTTAACCATTGATGAAACGAATCGAAGAAGGGAAAAACAAATGAAATACAATGAGGATAATGGCATCACACCTCAGGCATTAAATAAATCGATTGAATCGTCGTTTAATTACACGGCTCAGGAATCAAGAAATAGTAATATC
>JBDKGQ010000213.1:0-6225 GCA_039798145.1 Bacteroidota bacterium | reverse complement strand
TGAAACAAGAGCACCTTTATTTGAAGATGTATTTATTTCACCACGTACACGCGATTTAACAAACCCTAATGCAACCAATGAGAAAATCATGGCATTTGAAGCAGGGTATTTATTGAGAGCTCCAAAGACAAAAATCAGAGCAACTGCTTACTATACGCAAATGAATGATGGTATCAACAACTTAACTTTCTACCATGAAGATTATAGAACGTTGGTAAACTATTCTTTGAGTAATATGGACAGAAGACATGTTGGAATTGAAGTTGGTGCTGACCATAATCTAGGAAAAGGATTTTCTGCTTCTACTGCAATTGCAATTGGACAATATTATTATACAGACCGCATGAATGCAATTGTAACTGCTGATAATACATCCGCAGTACTAGCAGAGAACGAAACGATTTACTCTAAAAACTTCTACGTTGCTGGTGGTCCACAATCGGCTTACACTTTAGGATTAAGATACCGTGCGAAGAAATTCTGGAATGCTTATTTGAACCTGAATTACTTCGACAAAATTTGGTATGACTTCAACCCTGCGCGCCGTACAATTTCAGGTGTTGCACCATACAGTGAAGGAGCAATTCGCGAGGCAATTATTGATCAGTTACAAGCAAGCGGACAGTTTACAATGGATATTTCCTTTGGTAAATCATGGAAGCTGAACAACTACTTCCCTTCTATGAAGAAACAAACGTTCTTCTTAGTAAATATTGGAGTTAACAACGTATTAAACAACACCAACATTATTACTAACGGTTACGAGCAGCTGCGATTTGATTTTGCTGAAAAAGACATTAACAAATTCGCTCCAAAAGCTTACTATGGCTTTGGAACTAACTATTTCGTAAACTTTACACTTCGTTTCAATTAAACAAAACAATAAACCGATAAACATCAACCACATGATACTTCGTAAAAAAATCCAATTTAACGCATGGCTGATTATCTCAGCATTAGCTCTTGTGTTTAGCTTTAACGCTTGTCGCGATGACCAATTCGATGAGCCACCTATTACAGGTGAAGACCCAGGCTTAAGTGTAAATATGACTTTAGATTCACTAAAGACTATTTACAAATCTCAATTGACAAACTACTCGTCAATCCCTTACATTAAAATCGATAACGATTGGACTATCAAAGCAACCGTTATTGGTGACGACAAAAGTGGCAACCTATACAAAACAATGATTGTTGATGATGGTACTGCTGGTATTGCAATCAAATTAGATATCTCGAACTACTATACAGATTATCCTGTAGGTCGTGAGGTATATGTAAAGCTGAAAGGTTTAACATTAAGTTACTATGGTGGCTTAGTGCAAATCGGAGGATTTAAAGACACCGTAAATGCATCACCAAGCTTAGCTTCAATTCCTGCTGCTTTAGTGCGTAATTACATCATTGGTGGAACATGGGGACATACAGTTACTCCATTTACAGTAAACTTTGCAGATTTAGGTGCTGATGGAAAGAGTGCAGCTTCTTACAAATGGCAAAGCCGTTTAATCAAAATCGAGAAAGTTCAGTTCCAATCGGCAGATGCTGGCCAGGTTTGGGCTAACCAACCTGCGTTAGGCTCTGTAAATCGTTTCTTAGAATGTTGCTATTCATTCCCTTCATCAATTGGAGGAATCATTGTTAGAACAAGTGGATATTCTGATTTCGCAAATGATTTAACACCTACAACTTCTGGCTCTATCATCGGTATTTATAGTGTTTACAATACAGATAAGCAGTTAACTTTAAGAGATCCATCGGATTGTTTAATGGATACAGCTCGTTTTACATCTGGAGCTTGTGGATCTGCACCAGTACCTCCTCCACCTGCGGCTACATTAACTACCATTGCTAATATCCGTTCACAGTTTACGGGATCTGCAACAACCGTTAATGGTAACTATAAAATTACTGGAGTTGTTATCTCTGATGCATCTACAAATAACTTAAACAGCTTTAATGTGGTTATTCAAGACGGAACTGCTGGTATCGTAGTTCGTTTTGATGCTGCTCATTCATTTGCTTTAGGTGATTCAGTTGTAGTAAATGTAACAGGACAATCACTTTCTGAATACAATGGATTATTACAAGTTGGAGGAACAGCACCATCTGTGCCGATTGCTTACGGAACGAAAGTAGGAACAGGAACTATTAGTCCTCGTATTGTTACCGTTGCTGATTTAGCAAGCAATATGTCAGGAACTCAAAGTTGGGAGTCGACATTAGTAAAAATCACTAATGTAACTTTCTCTACTACTACATTCACAACAACAACATCAGTTTCGGACGGAACAGGAACAGTAACGTTATATACAAGAACAGCTGCAACATTCAGTGGTGCTGCTATCCCTGCAGGAACATCTATTACTGCCTTGGTATCTGAATTCAACGGAGTACAGTTAAATGCTCGCTCTGCATCAGACGTTAACTAAATTTATAAATCAAAATTTTTCAAAAGAGCCGCTAAAATAAGCGGCTCTTTTTTTTGAATTTAATTTTTCAAAATCTAATGTTGTCATGTAATTGAATATTACCTTTGCGTGCTTTAATTCCCAATTAATTAAAGCATTATGATCAAGACTATAAAATCGGCGCTACTCTCTGTTTTTCATAAAGATGGTCTCGACCAACTAGTAACATCCTTACACAAAAACAACGTTCATCTATACGCTACAGGTTACAGGTGGCACATTCGACTTTATTAAAGCGATGAATATCCCTGTTACACCAGTTGAAAATATAACAGGATATCCTTCTATTTTAGATGGCCGTGTGAAAACCTTACACCCTGCTGTTTTCGGAGGTATTTTAGCTATTCGTGACAACGAAGAGCATAAGGCACAAATGGAGAAATATGAACTTCCATTCATCGACTTAGTCGTTGTTGATCTTTACCCTTTTGAGAAAACTGTTTCGTCGGGAGCGAGCGAGGAAGACATCATTGAAAAGATTGATATCGGCGGAATTTCATTAATCAGAGGAGCGGCAAAGAACTTTAACGATGTAGTGGCAAAGAACTTTAACGATGTAGTGATTATTCCTTCAGTAAATGATTACGCAACCTTACAGAGTATCTTAGACAATCAGTCAGCTACTACTTCATTAGAAGAAAGAAAGAAACTAGCAATGCGTGCATTTGCAGTTAGTAGTCAGTATGACGGAGCAATCCATAGCTGGTTTAATAAATCAGAAAACACTGTGTTGCGCTATGGTGAAAATCCACATCAAAAGGCTTCATTTTCTGGCGATTTGAATGCTATGTTTGAGCAGTTAAATGGCAAAGAATTATCGTATAATAATCTACTTGATGTAGATGCAGCAATGGGATTAATTCAAGAGTTTAACGATCCTACAGTTGCTATTATCAAGCATAACAATGCTTGCGGAATTGCTTCTGGAAATGATATAAAAAATGCTTGGGATAGAGCATTGGCAGGAGACCCTGTTTCAGCATTTGGAGGAGTGATTGCAGCGAATCAATCTATTGATAAAAACACGGCAGAAGAAATCAATAAATTATTCTTCGAAATTTTAATTGCTCCAGGATTTTCATCGGAAGCTTTAGAAATATTAAAATCGAAAAAGAACAGAATTATCCTACTTTCAAAACCATTTGAATTCCCTCAAACAAACAGAAGAAGTATTTTAAATGGGGAATTAATTCAAGAAAGAGATCATCATACAGAAACAGCTGCTGATTTTAATTTCGTGACTGATAGTAAGCCAAGTGATCAGGAAATTGCTGATTTAATCTTTGCTGCTAAGGTGGTAAAACACACCAAGAGCAATGCGATTGTACTCGTAAAAAACGGGCAATTATGCGCAAGCGGAACAGGACAAACCTCTCGTATTGATGCATTACAGCAGGCCATTGCTAAGGCAAATCACTTTGGATTTGAATTGAACGGAGCTGTGATGGCCTCGGATGCCTTCTTTCCATTCCCTGATTGTGTTGAAATTGCAGCGAATGCAGGTATCACAGCAGTAGTACAACCGGGAGGGTCTGTTAAGGACCAAGATTCTGTCGATAAATGCAACGAATTAAAAATTTCGATGGTCATGACCGGATTTCGTCATTTTAAACATTAAGATTAAAAAAAATTCAATAATTTCAACCACTTTTGCGTTATTAAAAATTGTTTGAATAATTGCATCAGTAAAACATCAATCAAACTAGTAAATCTGACAAGTAACATTGTCGTAAAAAAAGAATAGCAGGCATGGGAATTTTTGACTTACTCACACAGGAGATAGCAATCGATTTAGGGACCGCAAACACATTGATCATTCACAATGATAAAGTTGTTGTTGACGAACCTTCGATTGTAGCAATAGACAGAACAACGGGAAAGGTAATCGCCGTTGGTAAAGCAGCGATGTTAATGCACGGTAAGACCCATGAGAATATTAAAACTGTTCGTCCTTTGAAAGATGGTGTAATTGCCGATTTCGAAGCTGCTGAACAAATGATCAAGGGAATGATTCGCATGATCAACACAGGGAACAAGTTATTTTCTCCATCCTTACGAATGGTAATTTGTATTCCTTCAGGTATTACTGAGGTGGAGAAGCGTGCGGTACGTGACTCTGCAGAGCATGCAGGAGCAAAAGAAGTTTATTTAATTCATGAGCCTATGGCTGCTGCAATCGGTATCGGTATCGACGTAGAAGAGCCAATGGGTAATATGATTATTGATATTGGTGGTGGTACATCTGAGATTGCCGTTATTGCTCTTGGAGGAATTGTTTGTGATGAGAGTATTCGTATGGCCGGTGATGGTTTCACAACTGACATTTGGGATTATATGCGTCGCCAGCACAATATTTTGATTGGTGAAAGAACAGCTGAAAGAATTAAAATTGAAGTTGGATCAGCATTACCTGAATTAGAAAATCCTCCTGCAGATTTTGCTGTACATGGTCGCGATTTAATGACAGGTATTCCGAAAGAAATTGTAGTTAGCTATCCTGAAATTGCACATGCATTAGATAAATCAATCAGTAGCATTGAAGAATCTATTTTGAAAGCATTAGAAGATACTCCTCCTGAATTAGCTGCAGATATTTTCCGTACTGGAATCTATTTAACAGGTGGTGGTGCTTTACTTCGTGGATTAGATAAGCGTATTTCAATGAAAACGAAATTACCTGTTCACGTTGCTGAAGATCCACTTCGTGCAGTAGTACGTGGAACTGGTATCGCATTAAAGAACATTCATCGTTTCAAGTTCTTACAACACTAATTTTCCAATTACTAAAACAGGAAGCAAGAAAGCATGAGGACGCTTTTTGAATTGATATGGCGCAACCACTTTGTTGTACTGTTCGTTGCCATACAATCATTTTGCGTCTATCTGATAGTGCAGAACAATCGTTATCAGCACGCCTCGTTTTTTAATTCCTCTAATGCGGCCGTTGCAAAAATCAACGAAGGAGTTACTTATTTTAAAGAGTATATTAGTTTAAGAGAAAATAATCAGTTGCTGGCATCTGAAAATGCGCAATTGAGAAATATGCTGAGTAAGATTACACAGGTGAGTGATACTACCAAGCCATCTGTGATTGATACATTACAGAAACAGCAATACACTTACATTACAGCCAAAGTAGTAAACAGCTCTACTACATTACCGAACAATTTTCTTACAATCGATAAAGGAACAGCTGATGGTATTAAGCCTGAAATGGGTGTTATTTGTGGAAGTGGCGTTGTAGGAATTGTACAGCAAGTAAGTACGCATTATAGTACTGTAATGACGTTGTTGCATACTAAATCGAAGGTGAGTGCTAAAATTAATGCAAATGGATTTTATGGTTCGCTGGTTTGGGGTGATGACTTAAATGCGCATGAATCAATTTTAAAAGACATTGATAAAACCGTTCCTGTAAAAAAGGGTGATACTATTTCAACAACAGAATTCTCTGCATTATTCCCTGCTGGAATTATGATTGGAAAAGTAATAGAAAGCAAGTTAAATCCAGGATCTAATTTCAATGCAATTAAAGTTGGCTTAAGTACGAACTTCGACAACTTGAGTTATGTTTATGTTGTCGACAATCTTAAGAAAGACGAGCAAAGAAAATTGGAAGAAGCAACTCAAAAGGCTAACGAGCAATGATATTAAACATCCTACAAATAGTATTAAGATTTTTTGTGCTTGTTGCATTACAGGTGCTTATTCTTAATAATATTCAGCTTGGAGGTATTGTGAATCCTTACTTGTA